>JAFZOC010000158.1 GCA_017550765.1 Oscillospiraceae bacterium | reverse complement strand
GCAGAAGTCCATGCAGGTGGCGCAGAAGGTGCAGGAGCCCAGGTAGAAGGTGCGGGTGACCTTGTCGTCGCCCTCGGGGGTCTTCTCGATCACGTGGGTGATGGCGTTGCCGGAGCAGACCCGCTCGCACATCATGCAGTTGATGCACTTTTCGGGATGGAAGACGATGCGGCCGCGGTAGTTGGGCGCGCCCTCCTTGGTCTTGTCCGGGACGTACATCTCACAGCTGGTCTTGGAGAACAGCTTCGAGAGCGCTTCTCTGATGAAAGGAAGATCCATTACTTTTTCATCTCCTTCCTCTTCTCCGCCAGGATCTGGGTGGCCAGATACAGCCCGTCGATCACGGCTTCGGGCTTGGGGGTGCAGCCGGCCACGTCCACGTCCACATGGACGTACTTCGAGAGCGGGCCCGCCACGGAGTAGCTGCCGCGGAAGACGTTGCCGGACTGGGGGCAGGAGCCCATGGTGACGATGCACTTGGGATCGGGCACCTGCTCGATGCAGCGCAGGACGCGCTCCAGGGACTGCTGGGTGACGGGGCCGGTGACCACGACGATGTCGGCGTGGCGGGGGCTGCCCGTCAGCTTGAAGCCCAGGCGTTCGGCGTCATAGCGCGGGGTCAGGACGGAGACCAGCTCGATGTCGCAGCCGTTGCAGGAGCCGGCGTTGATATGGAAGAGCCACGGGGACTTGCCGGTGCTCTCGGCGATCAGTTTCTTGAACATACGCTGTCCTCCTTACAGGCCGTACCAGACCAGCACCAGGCTCAGCAGGGCCAGCCCGGAGACCACGGTCCAGTAGTACTTGAAGATCTGCTCGATCTTGAGACGGGCGGTGATGGCGTGGATCAGGGAGATGCAGACCGCCGTCAGCACCACGCACAGCAGGAACAGCACCAGCACGTCCAGCAGGATCGTGACGGCGGTAGCCGCCGCGCCGGTCAGCCCCATCAGAGCCACCAGGGCGCTGATGCCGCCGCCGATGCCGCCCAGGAACAGCATCACGAAGAGGCTGGTCATGGTGAGCATCTTGATGCCGTGGGTCAGCTTGTACACGCCCAGAGGCGCGCCGCTGTACTCGGCCAGCATGCCTTCGCAGATCTCGGTCTCGGCCTCCGCCGCGTCGAAGGGGTGGTTGCCGGTCTCGCCGGGGATCACCATCAGGAAGGCGACCGCAGCGGGGATCAGGCTGGCCTTCAGCAGCAGGCTGCCGTTGGCCATCTGATAGTTCACGATGTCGGTCAGGGAGAAGCAGATGCCCTTGCCCATGGCCGTGCCCACCGCGCGTCCCACGCTCAGCAGCACCAGCACCAGGGGCAGCTCGCAGGCCAGCACCGTGACCATCTCGCGGCTCAGGCCGACGCCGGCGTAGGGAGAGCCGGAGGCCGCGCCGCCCAGGATGATGGACACCGCCGGGATCAGCAGCAGGTACAAGATCACGATCACGTCCGCCACGTTGTTGAACAGCTGCACGTGGAAGACCGGGATGAACAGCTGCAGCACCACCAGCGCCGCCAGGCCCAGCAGCGGGGCCGTCAGGAACATGGCCTTGTTGGCGTAGGCGGGGACGATGGTCTCCTTGCCGCAGAGTTTGAAGAAGTCATAGAAAGGCTGGAGGATGGGAGGGCCTACGCGCTTCTGCATCTTGGCCACCAGCTTGCGGTCGATGCCGCAGAGCAGAAGGCCGGTCAGGAAGCAGAACAGGAAGCCGGGGAAGATCAGCACGTATGCCAGGGTCCGGAGCGCATCCAATACTATCTGCATACTTGCGCCTCCTTTACAGAACGATCAGCGCGTACAGGATCGCGAGCGCGAGTGCGATCACGGCCCAGAGCGCGTAGTCATTGACGATGCCGCTGTGGAGATCGTGCATGAAGCTGAAGTAGTGTCTCCAGTTGTGCTTGAAGCCCCAGAACAGGTCTCCGCCGCCCACCTGGGAGAACTCGGTCTGTTCGCCGCCGTAGAAGAGGCTGTACTTGGGCTCGATCTTCTTGCCCCTGTTCTCGCGGACCGCGTCATACTTGGAGGAGATGGCCACGATGCACACGCTCAGCAGCGCGATCATCAGCAGGAACAGCCAGTTCAGCGGCTGCCACACGCCTACGATCTGGTAGCTGATGGTGCCCGGCTCGGGGGCGCTCATGCCCATGACGTCCTGGGCGAAGCCCTGGCCCATCATGGCGTTGATGTAATCGCTGACCCGGAAGAGGGTCCGGGCGGCGGGCTCGGTGAGATAGGTCTGCACCGCGTTGGGGAACAGGCCCGTGACCACGCACAGCAGCGCCAGGATGCCCATGGCGAAGCGCATGCCGAAGGGCACTTCCTTGGCGTTCTTGCACTCCTCGGGCAGCTGGCCGAAGAAGACCGACTGGGTGACCTTCACGAAGGAGGCCAGGGTCAGCGTGGAGGTGACCAGGGCCACGATCGTCACCAGGGCGAAGCCGATGTTGCCGGTCTCGGCGGCCTTCTCGTAGGTGGCCTGGTAGATCAGCCACTTGGAGGCGAAGCCGTTGAAGGGCGGGATGCCGCTGATGGAGGCGGCGCCGACCAGGAACAGGACCGTGGTGTGGGGCATCTTCTTGGCCAGACCGCCCAGCTTGCCCAGGTCCGTGGTGCCGGTCTCATGCAGCACAGCGCCGGCCGCAAGGAACAGCAGGCCCTTGAACAGGGTGTGGTTCATGGCGTGGTAGAGGCCCGCGGAGGCGCCCAGCGCCGTGGACAGGCCCACCGCCGCCAGCACATAGCCGATCTGGGAGATGGAGTGGAAGGCCAGCAGGCGCTTGAAGTCGTGCTGGGCCAGGGCCATGGTCACGCACACGAACATGCTGACGGAGCCCAGGAACACCAGCCAGAACTGCATGGTGCCGAGGCCCATGGTCTGGAACAGGAAGTAGGTCAGACGGATGATGCCGTAGATGCCGCTCTTGGTGAGCACACCGGAGATCAGCACCGAGATCGACGCGGGGGCCGCGCCGTGAGCGTCCGCCGCCAGGGGGTGGAAGGGCACGATGAAGGCCTTGGTGCAGAAGCCGATGAACAGCAGCGCGAAGGCCAGGGAGATGTTCTTGCCCTCGCAGAGCGGGATGATCGTGGCCAGCTGCGCCAGGTTCAGGGTGTGGGCCTGCTGATAGAGCAGGATGGTGCCCGCCAGGATGCAGGTGGAGCCGATGCAGCCCACCACCAGGTACTTGAAGGCCGCCTCCAGGGCGCCGGTGACCTTGTTGCGGAAAGCCGTCAGCGCCACCGCCGCGAAGGTCAGGATCTCCACCATGATGAACATGTTGAAGAGGTCGCCGGAGAGGACCAGGCCCATGACGCCGCCGGCCAGCATCAGGAACAGGGTGTAGTACTGGGGCTCGTTGTCGTCATGGCTCATGTACGAGAAGGAGTACAGGCAGGAGACGAACACCGCCGTGGCCACCAGGAGGCCGAAGAACAGGCTCAGGGCGTCCACTTCCAGGGCGATGCCGATGGCATAGCCGCCTGCGGGCTCCCGTCCGCCCATCCAGTAGGCGATGATCTGGTGCTCCAGCATGATGGGCTTGACCAGCAGCACCAGCAGGGTCAGGCTCAGGCCGGTCGCCAGGAAGGAGATGATGTTGCGCGCCGCGCGCTTCTTCCCGAAGAGGACCACCAGGAAGGCCCCCAGGAAGTAGAGCATGATCGTGAAGATCGGGAAGTGCCGCGGATCAAGGAAGTTCATGAAATTCATCCTCTCAGCCTCCTTATCTCACGGGTGTCCAGGGTGCCGTACATCTCCCGGAGCTTGATGACCAGAGACAGGGACATGGCCGTGACGCAGGCGCCGATGACGATGCTGGTCAGGGTCAGAGCCTGGGGGATGGGGTCGACGAAGTAGCTGGCCTGGGTCAGCTCGCCCTCGGTGAAGATGGGGGCGGTGCCGCCGGGATTGTAGCCGATCGTGATGATCAGCAGGTTCACGCCGTAGTCCATGATGCTCAGGCCGATGACCGTCTTCACCAGGTCGTATTTCACCACGATGCAGTACAGGCCCAGCACGATGAGGAAGAAGGAAGCGATATAGTTCAGTGTGATCATGTCTTTGCCCTCATCCTTTCCGATCGGCCGGCTCGTTGACCAGCCCGATCATCAGCAGCGCGATGGAGCCCACGCCGGTGAGGACCTTGGCGCCGACGGTGACGTTCATCCAGAAGATGGTGCCCGCGCTGTACAGATCGCCGATCTGGCCCTGCTGGAACAGGATGTTCTGGCAGAACTGCAGACCGACCGCCACGCCCATCAGGGCCAGGGCCACATACACCACGGAGGCGAAGCCCTCCGCGCCGTGGAGGAAGCCCGCGCTCAGGGCCCGGGTGGTGGTCTCGTAGCCGTGGCCCAGATACAGGATCGTGACCACCGCCACCATCAGCACGCCGCCCTGGAAGCCGCCGCCGGGGCTCAGATGTCCGTGGAAGATGATGTACAGCATGTACACCATCATCAGGGGGATGAGGCTGTCGGCGCCGGAGCCGAGAACGATGTTCTTGACTTTGATCTTATCGTTCATTTCTCTTCCTCCTCTCCCGTCTTCTTGGTAAAGAGGATGACCGCGCTGCCGGCCACGGCGGTGATCAGGATGAAGGCCTCGCCCATGGTATCATAGCCACGGAAGTCGAAGACGATCGAGGTCACGTCGTTGACGGCGTGGGACTTCGCCAGATCCTGCTGCACGATGGCAGCGGCGGCGCCGTCCGCGGTGGAGTCGTCGAAGCTCGCGGGATCTTTCTGCAGCTCCGCCACGGAGACCGTGGCCTTGCTGCCGTCATAGGTGGGCGGGAGCTGCCCCATGGTGAGGCTCGCGGCGAACATGGCCACCAGCAGCACGCCCAGAGAGACCCAAGTCAGGAATTTCTTCATTTCTCGTCCCCTCCTTTGATCTTACGCAGCGTGACGATGAAGATCAGCGGGACCAGCGCCGCGCCCACGGCCGCCTCGGAGATGGCCACGTCCGGCGCGTGCAGCAGCAGGAAGGCCGCCGCCGCGAAGAGGCCCGTGACGCCCAGGGCGATGACCGCGGACAGGTGCTCTTCAAAGTGGACCGCCAGGATCGCGGAGACCACCAGGCCCAGGATCACCAGGATGTTGAGGATCGTATTAATCATAGAGATCCCTCCCCAAGTCGTCGGTGTCCATCTTCTTCTCCGGACGGATGCCCGCCTTGTAGGCGCCCTTCGCCAGCGCGTGGGAGCCCAGGGGGTTGGTGACCAGGATCAGCAGGGCGATGACCGCGATCTTGATCGCGGCGGAGGCGCTGCCGAGCACGAAGATGGCATAGACCAGGCCGCCGAGCATCGCGCCCAGCATGCCCAGGGTGGCGATGCAGGTGCTGGCCTGCATACGGCTGTAGGTGTCGGGCATCTTCAGGATGCCGATGACGCCTGCGAGGGCGAAGATCGCGCCGATGGCGATCAGCACGTCAGCGATGATCCGAACGATCATTTGTCTTTGCCCCCTTCCTTCTCGAGATAGCGCCCCACCAGCAGCGTGTCGATCACGCCGAAGAGCGCCGCCACGAGCGCGATGTCCAGATAGATCCCGCGCCCCGAGAACAGGGAGAAGAGCACCAGCGCGCAGCAGATCAGAGTGTCGGCGCTGTCGCCGGCCACCATGCGGTCGGCGGCGTTGGGGCCCTTGCCCAGCCGGATCAGGGTCAGGGCGGCGAGCAGGGCGAATACGATCGCGCAGATGAGAAGATCGATCATTCCCATACCCTCCTTAAGCCTTTTTCCAGAGTGCCCTTGATCGCGTCGCCGGCCTCTTTGCCGGAGGGCGCGGTGACGTCGATCCAGTGGATGTAATAGTAGGTCTGCCCCTCTTCCTCGGCGACCTCCATGGTGATGGTGCCGGGAGTCAGGGTGATGGAGTTGGCCAGGGCCGCCTGGCCGTAATCGGACTTCAGGTCCACGGGGACCTTCACGATGCCCGGGGCGATCTTTTTGCAGCCGCCGAAGCAGATCTTCGCCATGTTCAGGTTGGCCTTGATGAGCTCCACCGGGAAGATGAACAGCCAGTAGATCAGGCCGCTGAAGAACTTCAGGGGGTCGGCGAACCAGAAGGCCTTCTCATGGATGAAGAAGCGCGCGGCGAAGAGCGCCACCGCCAGACTGACCACGGCGCCCGCGATCAGCTCCTGCACGGCGAAGGACCAGGTCAGCAGCAGCCAGAAGGCGAAGCAGACGATGAAGGTCGCTACGACGGCAGGGAATCTCGTCTTTTGCAAGGTAGGATCTCTCCTTTCTTCTCTCCGGATCCGTCCCCGTGCGGGGCGGGCCCGGGCTAGATCGTTGTCCCAGTCCGGGACGCCAGGGGAAATGCTCGAGCTCGATGGATATACGGCAGTCGGTGCTCCGTCACTCTACCTTCATATCCTCCACGTAGAACTCCCTGCCCACCGTCATGCGGATGGCCGTGCTGCCGCAGTCGGGGCAGCAGGCGGTCCGCCGCGGGACAGGCCCCTCGTATCCGCAGCCGAAGCAGCGGAACGCGGCGGGCACCGGCTGGATCGTCAGCGCGGCGCCCTCGGCAGGGGTCCCCCTGGAGGCGATGGGGAAGAATTCCAGCAGGCATTCCGGGACGATCCCGGAATACTCTCCCACCCGAAGGCGGATCTCCAGCACCCGGTCGAAGCCGTTGATCTCGGCCTGTTCCCGGACGATCTGGATGATGCCCTCGGTCAAAGCCAGTTCGTGCATCCCGCGTCAGCGGTCCAGACAGCTGAAGCAGGGGTCGATGCTGGCGATGATGAGCCCCGCGTCCGCCACGGTGTTGCCCCGCAGCATGAAGGGGACGGTGGGCGTGTTCTTGAAGGAAGGCACATGGACGGAGATCCGGTGGTTGTTCAGGCTGCCGTTGCCGACCACCATGTGGCTCAGCTGGCCGCGGGGCGCCTCGTGACGGGCCACGGCCTGTCCTTCCTTGATCTTGACGAGCTTGTTGCCCAGGTTGATCGGACCGGCGGGCAGGTTCTCCAGGGCCTGGCGGATGATCTTGATGCTCTCGTAGCACTCCAGCGCGCGGACCACGACGCGGGCGAAGACGTCGCCGCTGTCCACCACGGGCACGTCGAACTCGAAGTCGCCGTAGGCGGAGTAGGGCGCGTCGCGGCGCACGTCGATGTCCACGCCGGAGGCGCGGGCATGGGGGCCGATGGCGCCCAGGCGCAGGGCGTCTTCCCGCTTCAGGACGCCCACGCCCTTGGTGCGCAGGGCGATGGTCTTGTCGGTGAGGGCGATCTCGGTGATGCGGTCCAGGGGCGCCTTCAGCTTGTCGCAGGCGTCCAGGATCTCCCGGCGGAGCTCGTCGCTGACGTCCCGGCGGCTGCCGCCGATGGTGACCATGGCGTAGTTGACGCGGTTGCCGGTCATCTTCTCCAGCAGATCCATGACCAGCTCGCGCTCGTCCCAGATATGCATGAACATGCTGTCGTGGCCGATGATGTGGCAGGCGATGCCCAGCCACAGGAAATGGGAGTGGAGACGCTCCAGCTCCGCGGTGATCACGCGGATGTAGTCGCCGCGCTTGGGCACCTCGATGCCGTTGATCTTCTCCACCGTCATGGCGTAGGTAAAGGCGTGGGAATGGGAGCAGATGCCGCAGACGCGCTCCACCAACACCAGGGTCTGGATGGCGTTGCGCTCCGTGGCCAGCTTTTCAATGCCCCGGTGGTTGTAGCCGACAAAGACTTCCGCGTCCTTGATGACCTCGCCCTCGGTGATGAGCCTGGCGTGAACCGGCTCCTCCAATGCGGGATGGTACGGCCCAATGGGTACGATGTAGCTCATACGCTTCCCTCCTTCTTCTTCTGGTTCTTCTCCACCAGCTCACTGAGCGGTGTGACCATGATCTGTCCCTTGCCCTGGGTCTCCAGCAGATCCTCCGGCAGAAACAGACGCTTGGACACGTCCAGCCCCTCGAAGTTGAGACCGAACAGCTCGTTCAGCTCCCTCTCGGGCCAGCGGGCGGCCTCGTCGTAGATCTCGCCGATGGAGGGAACGGTGGTCTCCCCGACCACGTGGTAGGATTCCACGATCGGGTCCACCGCGTAGTCCCATGAGATGTCCATCTTCCCCTCTTTGTTCAGGAAAGCGTGGATCATCACCAGGTATACGCCGTTCTTCCGCATCTTCTCGGCAATGGGTACGATCTGGTCTTTTGTGATGTCGATCCTCTTGTACTCCTGCTGCAAGTTCTTCACCTCTCCGTATCGATTTTTGTCCATTGCAAAACTCCGTTTCACAAATGAGTGACTCGCGCTTATCGCGGCGGGCGAAAGTCCGCTTTGGTCGGCGCGAGGGCTCGCTCAGTTCGCCTCAGGGTGTTTTTCCGGGGCAAAGCCCCGTCAAAAACGGATCGTGATCCCCTTCGGGTCCCTGTTAAGCTTTTTCCCTCTCTGCGTCCTTCCTTCGCAATCGACCAGAAATGGTATTTGCTGCGGTTCTTGCCTATATAGTCAGGGTTTTTGCTAACAAATTCTGGGCAGCTGGGCGCCGGTGAGCTTCTGGAGCACCCGCCGTCCGCCGAGCGGCGTGCGCATCACCAGTTTCCCGGGATACGCCTCCGTCACGCTGCCGATGCGCGCGGCATCCTTCCCCTCGGGGAAGCGCCGCAGCGCCGCCAGGGCCTCCTCCGTCCGCTCCGCGGGCACCACCGCCAGGAGCTTGCCCTCGTTGGCGCAGTAGAGGGGATCCAGGCCCAGCAGCTCGCAGGCGGACTGCACCGCCGGGCGAAGGGGAACGGCCTTCTCCTCCAGCTCGATGCCGAGAGCCCTGCCCTCCACGAACTCGTTGAGGGTGGTGGCCACGCCGCCCCGGGTGGGATCCCGCAGGACCCGGGTCTCGGGCACGGCGGAGAGCAGCTCCTCCGCCAGGGCGTTGAGCGCGGCGCAGTCGGAGCGGAGCTCGCCCCGGGCCATGCCGCTGCGCTCCAGCATCACCGTGGTGCCGTGGTCTCCCACGGTGCCGGACACCAGCACCGCGTCCCCCGGCCGGATGGCCGCGGGGCTCAGCCCCGGGTGCCTCAGCACGCCGATGCCGGCGGTGTTGATATAGATCCCGTCGCCCCGGCCCTTTTCCACCACCTTGGTGTCGCCGGTGACGATCTGGACTCCGGCCTGTTTGGCCGCCGCGGCCATGGAGGCGATGATCCGCTCCAGCTCGCGGCGCCCCAGGCCCTCTTCGATGATAAAGGCGCAGCTGAGATACTTCGGCTCGCCGCCGCACATGGCGATGTCGTTCACCGTGCCGCAGACGGCCAGCTTGCCGATATCTCCGCCGGGGAAAAACAGGGGGCTCACCACGAAGCTGTCCGTGGAGAAGACCAGCCGCTCCCCCCCGGGGAGGATGGCCCCGTCCCCCAGCTCGGCGAGCATGGGGTTATCCAGGGCGGGGACGATGCTCTGTTCGATCAGCCGGGAGGTCTTCTTCCCCCCGCTGCCATAGTCAAGGGTGATGATTTCGTCCATTTCAATAAACGCTTCCTTATGAGCTCCCCTGTGCAAGGGGAGCTGGCGCGCAGCGCCTGAAGGCTTGTTTCCTCTCGCTTCCTTATTCGCTCTCCTGTGCATGGGGAGCTTATACGGAACTGTATTTATACGCCGCGGCGCAGGCCCCTTCGCTGCTCACCATGCAGGGTCCCACCGGATCCTCCGGGGTGCAGCGTCTGCCGAAGAGCGGGCAGCCCGCGGGTCCCAGCCGTCCGGTGATCACCTGGCCGCAGCGGCAGGCTGTGGGCTTGGGCTCCGGCAGGGTCTCCAGGCCGAAGCGGCGCTGGGCGTCAAAGTCTCCCAGCTCTTCCCGCAGGCCGAGGCCGCTGTTCTCGATCCGCCCCAGGCCCCGCCAGAGCTCCGTCCGCGGCGCGAAGGCCCGGCGCAGCATGGCTTGGGCCAGCTCGTTGCCGTTTTTCGACACCGCCCGGGTGTACTCGTTCTGGATCCGGGGCTTGCCCTCCCGGATCTGCCGGAGCAGGGCGTAGACGGAGAGGAGGATATCCTCCGGCTCGAAGCCGGAGATCACCGCGGGCATGCCGTATTCCTCCGGCAGAAAGCGGAAGCCCCGCTCCCCCAGGATGCTGGCCACGTGGCCCGGGCAGAGGAAGCCCTGGATATCAAAGCCCTCCATGCCCATCAGCGCCCGCAGCGCCGGCTCCACCAGCTTCAGCATGGACCAGACGCGGAAGTTCTTTACTCCCTCCTCCGCTGCCGTCAGCACGGCGGCGGCGGTGCCGGGTGCGGTGGTCTCGAAGCCCACGCCCAGGAAGACCACTTCCTTGGCGGGATTGGCTTTTGCGATCTCGATGGCGTCGATGGGAGAATAGACGATCTCCACTCTGGCGCCCATAGCCCGGCGGCGCAGCAGACTGTCTCCCGGGCTGCTCCCGGGGACCCGCAGCATGTCGCCGTAGCTGCTGATGATCAGGCCCGGCTCCATGGCCAGCTCCAGGATCTGGTCGATGATCTCCGCCGGGGTGACGCAGACCGGGCAGCCCGGCCCGCTCAGAAGCTCCACGCCCTCCGGCAGCAGGCTCTTGATGCCCGCCCTGGCGATGGCCATGGTGTGGGTGCCGCAGACCTCCATCAGCTTCACCGGTCCCGGCTTCAGCTCCCGGATAGCGGCCAGGATCTCTTCAGCGGAGCGCATCATCCAGCTCCTCCCAGGTCTCCAGATCGTCCAGAGCCTGCTCCTCCGGCAGGCGCTCAATGGCAAAGCCCGCGTGGACGATCACGTAGTCGCCCAGCTTCGGCTCGGGGATGAAGTCCACCCGCAGCCTGCGCTGCATGCCCATGGCCTCGCCCACGGCCTCCACGCCGTTGATCTCAACGATTTTCAAAGGGACTGCCAAGCACATATCTTCCGATCCTTCTCAACTGTCCAGATTCGCCTGGCCGATCATCACCTGGCCCAGGCTGATCCCCTCGTCGTTGCAGGAGACCCGCCGGTGCAGCCGAGGCCGCAGCCCCGCGCTGCGCAGGGCCTCGGGCAGGCGGCGCAGGAGGTAGTGATTCTGAAAGCTGCCGCCGGAGAGGGCCACGTCCT
>JAFZOC010000157.1 GCA_017550765.1 Oscillospiraceae bacterium | reverse complement strand
CCCCGCAGCGGCAGAAGGGGAGACGGATGGCCACGTCGCTGCGCTCCTCGCCATGACAGGCGGGACGGGGGCCGGCTGCCACGGTCCCACGGGGACGCGGGGGCTGCGGGCGTGCGCCGGGACGACCGCCGGGATGCCGCGGGCGTTGCGGGCCGCCCCCCCGGGCCGCCGCGGGGGCGTTGCAAGATCCCGGAGAACATGTTATACTGGACCCGCGCCGATCTCCGGCGCGGGTCCTGTGACTGTCACAGATCCCGCGGGTCCTTTCGGCGATGGAGCAGCGCGACGCCCGAGGGGCCGGGCCCCTGCGCCCCGCGCCCAAGAACGATGAACGATGAACGATGAACGGCGCCCGGAGGGGCGCCTTCGGAGGACGATATGGAAGATCTGAAAGTCTGTCTCATCAACGATTCCTTCCCGCCGGTGATCGACGGGGTGGCCACGGCGGTGAAGAACTACGCCCAGTACATCTCCGCCGAGCACGGCAGCGCCGCGGTGCTCACGCCCTACTACCCGGAGGCCGACGACAGCGCCTGGCCCTTCCCGGTCTACCGCTATCCCAGTCTGGATCTGACCAGACAGCTGGGCTACCGGGCGGGGATCCCCTTCGCGCCGGAGCTCATGGGCAGGGTGGAGAGCGCCGGCTTCCAGATCCTCCACAGCCACTGTCCCGTCAGCTCCACCTATCTGGCCCGGTCCCTGCGGGACAAGCTGGATCTGCCCCTGGTGCTGACCTATCACACCAAGTTCGACATCGACATCGCCAACGCCCTGCGCTCGAAGGTCCTCCAGACCGAGGCCCTGCGCCTGCTGGTGCGGAACATCGACGCCTGCGACGAGGTCTGGACCGTCAGCCGCGGCGCCGGCGAGAGCCTGCGCAGCCTGGGCTTCGACAAGCGATACAGCGTCATGCCCAACGGCGTGGACTTCCCCCGGGGCCGCGTCTCCGACGAGGCCGTCCGCCGGGAGACCGGATCCTACGACCTGCCGGAGGGGCTGCCCGTCTTCCTCTTCGTGGGCCGCATGATGTGGTACAAGGGCATCCGGATCATCCTGGACGCCCTGAAGACGCTGGACGATGAGGGCGCGCAGTTCCGCATGGTCTTCGTGGGCGGCGGCGGCGACAGGGAGGAGATCCTGGCCTACGCCCGGGAGCTGGGTCTCATGGGCAAGACGGTCTTCGTCGAGCCCATCCGGGACCGGGAGCGGATCCGGGCCTGGTACTGCCGGGCGGACCTGTTCCTCTTCCCCTCCACCTTCGACACCAACGGCCTGGTGGTCCGGGAGGCTGCCGCCTGCGCCCTGCCCAGCGTGCTGGTCCGGGGCAGCTGCGCCGCCGAGGACAGCAGCGACGGCGTGGACGGCTTCCTGATCGAGGAGGACGCCGCCTCCATGGCCGCCTG
Organism: Oscillospiraceae bacterium; assembly: GCA_017550765.1. The sequence continues at coordinate 2,313 of JAFZOC010000157.1, read as the reverse complement.
TCTGCGCCGGCTCCTGACAGCCCCCGAGGCCGTCTGCCGGGCGGGGGAGGCGGCCCAGCGGGACCTGTACCTGTCCTGGGAGGACGCGGTGTCCAACGCCTGCGAGGGCTACCACGGCGTGATCGACAACTACCGCGCCGGGCGCTATCCCAGCCACCGGGGCCGGGAGGACGAGCTCTTCCACGACCTGGCGCAGCTGATGGACTGGGCCGACGGGCTGGACCGGCGGCGCCTGGGGGCGGAGCTGCACAGCCGCAGCTGGGCCTTCAGCGAGCTGGCCGCCATGACCGAGCGGCGCCGGGAGGAGCTGCGGGCCCGGTCGGAGGAGCTGCGGGCCAGGACCGGGGAGGAGCTGCGCCAGAGGGGCGAGGCGATCCGCGCCCGGTCGGAGGAACTGCGGGCCCGGTCGGAGGAACTGCGGCTGCGGCGGCAGGAGGAGATCCGCGCCCGGTCGGAGGAGCTGCGCCAGAAGGGCGAGGAGCTCCGGCAGAACATCGAGGAGCGGCTGGACCGCTTCCTGTGAGGCGACAGCCCCGGCGGGAAGCCGGGGAGCGCACACCCGGCGGGGCGCGGCTGTGTCGGGAGGGGGAAAGGCCCTGCCGGCAGACAGCCGGGACGAGGTCCGTGCGACTGCGATCCGCGCCAGAAAAAGACCACCCTGCGGGGTGGTCTTTTTGCGCCCGGTCAGTCGCCCTTGTACTTGCGCCGGGTGGCGAGGCCGCCCCGGATGTGCCGCTCGGCCTTGTTCTGGTCCAGGAGCTGCCGCACCTGGGCGTAGAGCGCCGGATGGATCCGGCGGAGCCGCTCCGTCAGATCCTTGTGGACGGTGCTCTTGGAGATCCCAAAGCGGGCGGCGGCGGCGCGGACGGTGGAGCGCTCCTCGATGAGATACACGGCGAGATCGCAGGCTCGCTCTTCGATGCTGGTACGCACATGACCACTCCCTGTGCGCGGACGGGGGACCGCGCTTTTTCCTGCCCCCATGTATATGAGAGGGGAGGGCCCGTCATGCCGCGGGGCGGGGGCGGCCGGCGCACCGGCGTGGCCGGGACAGCGCCGGCGCAGAGAGGTCCGGGCATCGGGGCAGGGCATGGAGAAGGCATGAAAAAGCGTCTCCGCAAGATCTTGCGGAGACGCTTCCCGTTCGCGATGGGGCGGGGCGCGGGGAACGGATGGCCACGCCAGTGCTGCGGCACTGGCTCGCCATGCCCGGGGGAGACGGGGCATGCCCGCATTTCTCGCCATGACAGGGGGAGACGGGGCGGGATGCCCCGGCTCGACGCAAGCATTGCCGCGGAGGACGATATCCCCCCGGCGCTCCGCGCCACCCCCCTCTAGGCGAGGGGGGCTGTGGGCGCGCGGGGAGCGGGTGAGATGAAGAAATGAAGGGATGAAGGGATGAAGGGATGCGGGGGTGCGGAGCGCACAGCATCGAAGATGCTGTCATCCCGAGGAGCGACGCAGGAGCGACGTGGGGATCCGTCCTCTTGGAAATGGAAAATGAAGAATGGGGGAGCGGGGAGACGGATGGCCACGCCAGTGCTGCGGCACTGGCTCGCCATGACAGCGCCTTTGGCGCTGTGCGCACTAGCGGCGCTTCAGCCCATGGCCGCGCACCGGTCGCACCGGCGGGGCTTCAGCCCATGATCGCGCGGACGCGGACGCGGGCGCCGGCGGGCTGCACGGGGATCGTGTCGCCCGGGAGGAGCGCGCCGTCCACCCAGAGCTCCCGGATGCCCTTCTCCACGCCTTCGGGGGAGATCACCTCGATCTCGTACTCCGCGCCACGGAAGCGGCGCGTCACCGTGTAGCGCAGCGCCCGGGAGGGGACGCAGGGGTCGATCCGCAGACCGTCCAGGGTGGGCGTCACGCCCAGGATCGCCTGGGAGACGCTCAGGAAGGTCCAGGCGGCGGTGCCTGTGAGCCAGCTGTTCTTGGCCTCGCCGAAGCTGGGGGCGTCCCGGCCGGCGATCATCTGGCTGTAGACATAGGGCTCGGTGCGGTGGATCTCGGAGATGTCCTCGATGTAGGCCGGCGCGGTGCGGCGGTAGACCGCGAAGGCCCGTTCCCCGTGGCCGAGCTCCGCCTCGGCGCAGGTGATCCAGGGGTTGGTATGGCAGAAGATGCCCGCGTTTTCCTTGTAGCCGGGGGGATAGCTGCTGATCTCCCCCAGCTCCAGATGGTAGCGGGTGTAAGCCGGATTGTTCAGCACGATGCCGTACTTGGTGTCAAGGCGCTCCTCCACGCTCTTGAGGGCCTTCGCCGCCTCGCCGGTCGCCTTGCCGATACCGGCCATGACGCACATGCCCTGGG
>JAFZOC010000156.1 GCA_017550765.1 Oscillospiraceae bacterium | reverse complement strand
GAAGATCCGCCCCACGTCGATCGCGACCTGCGCCTCCTTGTAGCGGTCGGCCAGCTCACGCAGATGCTTGGCGTTGGTGCTGACGCCGATCACGCAACGGATGCCGAGCTCCTCACGCAGCGCGGTCTCGATGCTGCGGGCGACCTTCTCGACGTCCTCTTTTTCTTCGGCCCGATCGAGAGAACGGACGACGACCACGTCTGTTTCATTGATATTCAGGACGAAGTCCTTCTGTTTATCCGGGAAGAGCTTGCCGATCACTTCCACAGCGGAGACGTCCGGCTCGTCCATTTGACGGACCAGGAGCACGATCCGGGATTCATCCGTTACGAAATGCAGCTCTTTGGCCCGAACATACACGTCGCCGGGCAGGATGTTATCGGAGATGATGTTCTTGATGAAGGCCGTCTTGTTATGTTTCTCTTCGAAGTTGTTCTTCGCCTCATTGAAAGCGACGGCAGCGACGGCACAAACGGTGCGGGACAGCGCATCAATCCCCTCCACGAATGCAGCCATATCATATTTCCCGTTGTCGACGGAGAGAGCGCAGTAGCTGCGGTTCTCGGTGGAAAAAGGCGTCCCGCCGCTCCCCTCTGCCCGATACATATGGAAATCGTCCAGGCGCGATCCGATCATCGCCAATTCACTGCTGGCAACGACGAAGCCCTGCTCATCCACGACGCCGATGGGGCGGTCGACTGCCTCTTTCATTTGAATGATCACATTTTGGAATATCCTGCTGGACATATCTTTTCCCCCTGTTTTGCGGTCTTGGTCGATATGGTGAAAATGCCAAAGGACCGCTTTTCGGTTTTCCCTATCATAACTCCAAAATCTGTGATTTTCAATAGAATAGCGACGCTTTTTTTGTTAATTTTTTTGTGTCTATGGTCGGAACGCTCAAACAGCTTCAAAAAACAACAGCTTTTTTGACGATTATTCCATATGAAAGGGACTGAACACTGTGCACAGATCCTTTTCGTCGAGCTCCTTCCAACCGCCTGGCCCCAGGCTCGGATCCAGTTGCAGAGCGCCTATGGAGAGCCTTCTCAGCGTCAGAACAGGCTTCCCGCGGGAGGCGAACATCCGGCGGACCTGGTGATATTTCCCCTCCTTGATCGATACGATCCCTTCGTCGGGAGAAAGGATCTCCAGGCCGGCGGGCAGACAGTGCGTACCGTCTCTGAGCTCGATCCCCTCGCGGAAAGCGGACACGTCAGACTCGTCCAACACGCCGTCTACTTTTGCATGATACCGTTTTTCGACTGCAGATCTGGGCGAAATGACTCGATGCGCCAGATCTCCGTCGTTCGTCAGCAGGAGCAGTCCACTCGTATCCTTGTCCAGTCTGCCAACAGGAGAGAGACCGATGCGGCGCAGTTCCGGCGGGAACAGATCCATCACGGTCTGCTGCTCGGCGTCTTCTGTCGCGGTCACATAGCCCAGCGGCTTGTCCAGCATAAAGCTGCGATAGGCGCTGGCTCGTACGGGAGCCCCATCCACCGTTACGCGCTGGAGTTCCGGATCCAGTTTCTGATCCGGTGTCTTGGCGGGCTCTCCGTCGATCTTGACACGTCCCTGCCGGATGATCTCCTTCAGCTCCCTGCGGGAGGCGACGCCGCGTTCGGCGAGGAGCTTGTCTAATCTGATCTTCGGCATAAGGCTCCTCCGGGACATCAGATCATGCATTCAGCATAATAACACGACTAGATTATACCATTTCTTTTACCAAATTGCAACTATATTTCACCAAACTGACTTGTAATAAGGGTAAGATCGTCATATTTTGTGCTGCTTTCCTGCGTATCTGCACTTCAGACCATATATCTTGTATGACCGTATGCTCCGGATCGACACATAACCGCGTCGGACATGGAATATAGTCATGAACGAGGTGACGTACATGAATGATACCAAGCTCCCATTGACCAAGAGAAAGGCCCTGACCATCGTTCTCGCTGTCGCTGCCGTCCTGTGCATCGCGATCCTGCTGCGCAGCTGCACACACAAAGGTCCGGATCTGAGCACCACCGAGGGCAGGCAGAGCTTCCTTTCGGGACTCGGCGTAGAGATCGACTGTTCCAGCGAGGACATCCGGAGAGTGCAGCTGCCGACGACACTGGATGGGGCCATAAAGGACTATGCGCGGCTTCAAGAAGAGCAGGGCTACGATCTGAGCACACATCTGGGCGAGCAATGTCAGCAGGTCACCTATCGGGTGACGAACCATCCAGATGACAGTCAAACGGTCTTGGTGACCTTGTACATCCAGGGCAAAGATCTCATTGCCGGCGATATCCACAGCACAGCGCTCAACGGCTTTATGCAGGGACTGGATATGCTTCAAACGGTGCAGGAGCAAAGCGAAGGGGTCAGCCAGGATACGGCCAGATAGACGAGAGAGTGGAGGCAAGCCCTGCCAGCTCTCATTGAAGACAGTCCCGCCGGTATCGTTCCGAGCCGCACGGGAACAGTCAAGGGGCATATCAACATCCATAACGTTCTAAAGGAGCAGGATGGGGACTTCCTGGGAAGTCCCCATCCTGCTCCTGTTAAAGAGACGATGCCTTGCGGTCGTGAGACCGCCGTATCTATCCGGTCTTCACGGGATCGCATGGCCCTAGTCGCGCTGGACGCATCCGTTCCTGTCTCAGTTGTGCCAGTGCGTATAGTCGTTCCCGATCTCATCCTGCAAGGTCTCCAGATAAGTCCCGAAGAAAGTCCCGCTCTGCTTCCACAGCGCCATGAGCTCCCCATTGGGATCGAGCGCTTCGAGACCCCTCAGATCGCCGGCGAAATAGGCGTTGTTCAGCGTGCAGGCGTACTCGCTCATGGAGCGGATCTGTTCGGTCGTATAGCCCAGCTGCTGGAGCTGGCTCTCCGTCTGGGTGCGGGTCCGACGCGCCATCGCATCTGCAGCATAAGACGCAAGATCCAGGATCGCCGGATCCTCCCGCCCCTGCGAGCGCGCCCAGGCGCTCACGTCCACAGGCCGCGTCTCGTATCGGATCGCGTCCCCGTCGAACTGCAGAACGCCGTACTGACAGGCGCCCATGGTGAGCGCAGACGAGCAGATCTCGGTCAGCCCGTCCTCGGTCATGATGTGCTGGATGTGCATATGCCCGCTGAGAAAGAGCGGCACGCCGTGCTCCCGCAGGATGCGCTGCAGTTCTTCCGTGCAGTTCAGGACATAGCCCACATGGAACATGGAGGAGTGCTGATACAGGTCCTGATGACAGCATACCAGCATCCTCTCCCCTGCCGCCTCCGCCGCGTCCAGCTGTGTCCCGACCCAGTCGAGCGTCTGCGCGGACAGGCTGCAGTAGTCGTGCAAGGTATCCGCATCCAGCATCAGCACCCGCATACCTTCGCCGATCCCTGCGGCATAACTGAGCGACTCTTCGTCCATGGAAAGCGCCTCGTCGAAGCCATATCCCCGATAGATATCCAGAAAGTCTTCCGGCGTGGCGGATGTGCGGGGCTCGTACCCGTCCCCGATGAAAGCGGCTGCGTTGGAGCGATAGACGTCGTGGTTCCCGGGGAGGACCAGAACGGGTATCCCCGCATCCTCTACGGCCCGGAGCTTCTCCGCCAGAGCGCGATGGCTCTCCAGAGCGCCGTTGAAACTAAGGTCCCCGGTGAGGATCAGCGCGTCGGGCTGCTCGGCCAGCACCTCCGCAAGGAACGCATCCAGGATCTCGTCGCAATACTCGGTGATCTTGCCGTCGCCGTTCTCCATGACCCGCCAGAAATATGCGCCGTGGTCGGTGAGCTCCGGCGCGAGATAGTGCAGATCTGACGCCACGACCACGCGAAGCCCGGCGTCAGACAAGAGCGAGGCAGGCCCCTCTCCTGCCGGCTGCGCCGTGTCCGGCGGCGCATCGTCCGGGTCATTCCCGCAGGCGGCAGAGCTCAGAAGCAGGACCAGCGCCAGCATCAGCAGGGACGCTCTCGCGATCGCTCGTTTTTTCACCTCGGTCCGTCCACCTTTCTGCATGCAGCTTTTTCTTCAGTATAGCCCATCGCGCGACATCGGGCAAGTACCTGCGTGAGGACTTGACCCCTTGCGCAGAATAGGCGTATGTGTTATCATCCGAGCAAAAAGACGACACGGAGGGCGGGCATATGGAACACAAGGGTACGAGACGCATAGAGACGGAGCGCCTGATGTTACGCGCGTTCAGGACAGAGGACGGAGACGCCATGTTCCGCAACTGGGCACACGATCCTGAGGTCACACGCTATCTCACTTGGACTCCCCACGCGGATATCCAAGCCAGTCGGACTATCTGCGCCCGCTGGGAACAGGCTTCGCAGGAGCCGGCGTCGTACCAGTGGGCCATCGTGCTGAAGGACCTGGCCGAGCCCATCGGCAGCATCTCCGTGGTACGCATGAACGAAAAGTACGCCTGGGCGGAGATGGGCTACTGTATCGGCAGAGCCTGGTGGGGTCAGGGCATCACAGCTGAGGCGCTCCGGGCCGCGATCCGATACCTGATCCGTGAGGTCGGCTTCCGGCAGATCCTCGCGATGCACGATGTGAACAATCCCAACTCCGGGAAGGTCATGCGCAAGGCCGGCATGCGCAGAGAGGGCGTCCTGCGCCGCAGCGGCAGCAACAACAGCGACCCCTGCTGCGATTTGGCCGTCTGGTCGATCCTGGCCGAAGAGCTGGATGCGCCGTCCGCGCCGGCGTTCCGCCCGCTCGCCCGCAGCAGGCAGGAGCTGAGCAAGGAAGAGAGCATCGCGGTCTTGCATCGGGAAAAGCGAGGCGTCCTTTCGGTCCTGGGAGATGAGGGATATCCCTACGGTCTGCCCATCGATCACTGGTATGACCCCGTGAGCGGGAGGCTCTATTTCCACAGCGGTCCGACCGGCCACAAGATCGACGCCATACGCCGTGACGACCGGGCAAGCTACTGTGTGATCGAGCGAGCTGAGCTCTCGGACGACGGCTGGTCCTTCTTCTTCAACAGTGTCGTCGTCTTCGGGCGGATCGAGATCGTCAAGGACCACGACCGGGCGCTTGAGATCAGCCGCCAGATCTCCTACCGTTTCACCGAGGACCGGGAGCAGATCGAGCGCGAGGTGTCCAAGTCCGGCGCCCGGGTCCTGTGTTTCGCACTGATCCCGGAACACATCTCCGGGAAGCGGGTGCACGAGAAGTGATATGATATACAAGTCCTCTTTACAATATTTGTTTTCGTGACCAAAAAGGAATGTCCCCGTACAGGAACGAACTGTACGGGGACATTTTTTTATTCGCTGATCACTTGATCAGGCACTTGCCGGTCATCTCGGCCGGCTGTTCGATGCCGATCAGCTTCAGGATCGTGGGGGCGATATCGGCCAGACGGCCGGGCTCCAGCTCGATCCCCTTCTGCCGTACGCAGAAAGGTACGGGGTTGGTGGTATGGGCAGTGTTGACCTTGCCGGTCTCGTCGAACATCACATCGGCGTTGCCGTGGTCGGCGGTGACCAGGAGCACCACGTCGTCGTGCTTCTCCACTTCGGCCAGGATCCGGCCCATGCAGCCATCCACGGTCTCGACCGCCTTCACGGCAGCCTCCATGACGCCGGTGTGGCCCACCATGTCGCAGTTTGCGAAGTTGCAGACGATCAGGCTGTACTGCTCGCTGGCGATGGCCTCGACCACCTTGTCGGCCACCTTCTCCGCGCTCATCTGCGGGATCAGGTCGTAGGTGGGGAACTCCTTGGGAGACGGGACCAGGCAGCGGTCCTCGCCCTCGCACTGCTTCTCAACGCCGCCGTTGAAGAAGAAGGTCACATGGGCATACTTCTCGGTCTCGGCCACGCGGAACTGCTTCAGGCCCTTGGCGCTGATGATGTCGCCGATGGTGTTCTCGATGACCTCGGGCGGGTAGGCGATGGGCAGCGGCAGCGCCTCATCGTACTGGGCGGTGCAGACATAGGACAGGGGGTAAACCAGCTTCTTGCGCTGAAAGCCGTCGAAGTCCGCCAGGTTCAATGCCCAGGTCATTTCCCTGGCCCGGTCGGGCCGGAAGTTCATAAAGATCACACTGTCGCCCGGCTGGATGGCCCCCTCGGGGTCCACCACCACG
>JAFZOC010000155.1 GCA_017550765.1 Oscillospiraceae bacterium | reverse complement strand
GGTGCGCATCTCCCCCTTCGACGCCGCCGGCCGGCGCCACACCTCCTTCGCCGCGGTGGAGGTCATGCCCGAGATCTCCGCCGACGACAGCGAGATCGAGCTGCGGGACGAGGACATCGAGATGCAGGTCTACCGCTCCTCCGGCGCCGGCGGCCAGAAAGTCAACAAGACCTCCTCCGCCGTCCGTCTCATCCATAAGCCCACGGGCATCGTGGTCTCCTCCCAGGTGGAGCGCAGCCACTTCCAGAACCTGGAGAACTGCAAAAACATGCTGCGGGCCCGCCTGGCCGAGATCAAGGAGCGGGAGCATCTGGAGAAGATCAGCGACATCAAGGGCGTGCAGATGAAGATCGAGTGGGGCAGCCAGATCCGCTCCTACGTGTTCATGCCCTACCAGCTGGTGAAGGACCTGCGCACCGAGTACGAGACCGGCGCCATCCAGAGCGTCATGGACGGCGACCTGGACGGTTTCATCAACGCCTTCCTCTCCATGCGCGCCCAGAGCTGAGCCTCACGTCCGCCGTTCTGCGTTTTGCGCGGATCTCTTCCGTCGTCCGCATCGAGCGCGTTCCTCAAGACGGCCCGCCGCGCCCTAGCGCGCGCTGGGCCCGGGGTCCTCGTCGCCGTAGATCAGGTCGTCGATGTCGGTCTCCATCGGATCTCCCCCCTTCCTGTCGGTCCATAATGCTCTATCCTATGCCGGCAGGAAAAAAAGAATGCCTCCGCGCCCCGTGCGAACGAACATTCCTCTTGAAACGCAGCAGATCTTACGCTATAATAGCGGGGATCTGCTCTCATCCGTACAGCAGACCACCAGATCATCGAAAAGGAAGATAACGAAATGAGCGCATCCACCGAAAGAAAGAACCGTCACGCCGCCCGTGAGGCCGGGACCGACAAGAAGATGCTGGCCACCCAGGAGGCAGCCGCGAAGGCCGCCGTCTCCCGTCGCCGCTGGATCATCGGCACCATCGCCGTGTTCCTGTGCATCATCCTGATCATCGTCTTCAGCTCTCCCGCGGTCTATCGCTTCACCAGGGCCGAGACCATCGGCACCAAGACCTGGTCCCCGGCGGAGCTCCACTACACCATGGGCACCAGCTACTACACCACCTACGCCAACTACTTCGGCGAGGACTACGCCAAGGCCATGCTGGAAAACAGTCTGACCAGCACCGCCGCCCTGCTGCAGTACGCCGAGGAGAACGGCCTGCAGCTGATCCCGGCCGAGAAGGAAGCCGCCGACAAGGCCATGGAGTCCCTGCCCGAGGTCGCCAAGAGCTACGGCGTCGGCGTGAACGCCTACCTGACCGGCATGTACGGCAACGGCGTCAACAAGTCCGTGGTGCGCAGGGGCATGCTGGAGAGCATCCTGATCAACAAGGCCAACTTCGTCAAGACCTGCGAGCTGAGCTTCACCGACGAGGAACTGGACGCTTATTACGACAGCACGGAAGGCACTTACGACAACTACCACTACGCCGTCTACCAGGTCGCGGTGGACGAGCAGCTGCCCGACGAGGAGGCCAAGGCCACTGCCGCCGCCATCGCCATGAGCTTCCAGGACGGCCGTGAGGAGGACATGGATCCCCTGGTCTGCCTCAACGACATCCTGGCGGAGGAGTTCCCCCCGGTGGTCCATCCCGATACCGACGAAGCCCCCACCCCCGCCGCTGCTGAGGAGAAGACCGAGTCCGGCACCAGTCTGGACAGCGCCTACCGCGAATGGCTCATGGACGACGCGCGCCAGAACGGCGACATCTACGTCGCCCAGAGCAGCGCCAACGACGGCTACTTCGTGGTCCTCTTCCTGGACCGTGACGACAACAGCGACACGGTCGCCTCCGTGCGCCACATCCTCATCAAGGCCGTGGCAGACGAGAACGGCGTCTACACCGAGGAGGCCAAGGCGGCCGCCAAGGCCCGCTGCGAAGAGCTCTTGGAAGCCTGGAAGGTCGCCGGCAGCAGCGAAGCGGACTTCGCCACCCTCGCCATGCTCTGGTCTGAAGACACCGGCTCCACCGAGAACGGCGGTCTCTACTACGACGTCCGCCCGGGCCAGATGGTGGAGGAGTTCGACCGCTTCTGCTTCGAGCCCCACAGCCACGGCGACACCGCGATCGTCTACGGCGAGAGCGGCGCTTACGCCGGCTACCACCTCATCTACTTTGTGGGCTCTGAAAGCGCCCGTCACGCCATGGCCAGGAACGATCTGACCGGCAAGGCGATCACCGAGTGGATGAGCACCATCACCGAGGGCCTGACCCCCGAGTACCACTGGGGCTACAAACTGGTGGGCTGATCGACAGCTATCCCGACGCCGGGGCCGTGGGCCCCGGCGTTTTTCTACAGGCTCGCCCGGCGTTCTTCGGGCGGGCAGAAGGAGGAGACATGGACGAGAAGACCCTGCGCGCCCGGATGCTCCTGGGCGCGGACGCCATGGAGCGGCTCGCCGGCAGTCACGTCGCCGTCTTCGGCATCGGCGGCGTGGGATCCTGGTGCGCCGAGGCCCTCTGCCGCTCCGGGATCGGAGAGCTGACCCTGGTGGACCGGGACCTGGTCAGCGAGTCCAACCGCAACCGCCAGATCTGCGCCCTGGGCTCCACCGTGGGGCAGCCCAAGGTGGAGGTCATGGCCCAGCGCCTGCGGGACATCTCCCCGGGCTGCACGGTCCACCCGATCCGGGGCCACTACGAGGCCGCCCACCGGGAGCGCTTCTTCGACGACTACGACTATGTGGTGGACGCGATCGACCTGGTCAGCTGCAAGCTGGACCTGATCCTGTGCTGCCGGGAGCGGGGCATCCCCATCGTCTCCGCCCTGGGCACCGGCAACAAGAAGGACGCCAGCCTCCTGCGCCTGGGCGACATCGCCGAGACCTACGGCTGCGCCCTGGCCCGGGTCATGCGCAAGGAGCTGCGCGCCCGGGGCGTGGAGCATCACCCGGTGGTCTTCAGTCCGGAGGAGCCCATGAAGCCCGAGCAGCTGGAGGCCCCGGAGCCCGGCCGCCGCAGCGTCCCCGGCTCTCTGGTCTGGGTCCCCGCCACGGCGGGCCTGCTGCTCTGCCAGAAGGTGGTGCTGGACCTGGCGAAGAGCTGAGCGAACAGTAAAGAACGAGCAGAGAAGAGGACCGCCCTTTCGTTCGGATGCCTTTTCTCTTATCGCTCTACGCTCCATGCGCCCTCCTCGCGCAGAGGAAGCAGCATGAAGCATGAAGAAGAGAACGCCTCGCTTTCGCGAGGCGTTCTCTTCTTCATCTCCGTTATTCCAGATGCTCGATATAGAGATACCAGTGAGGGATCACCGGGTAGATATAGAAATGCTCCTGTTCCACCGGCTCCTCTTCGCAGTAGAAGAGATAGACGTCCGTGTACCAAACGCCGTTCCCGTCATCGGCCACATCTCTGACCATCCGGCTGAAACAGCAGATGTCGTTGTCCACGATGCGATGACTGAGATCCGTTGCCGCAAAGTCGAAGACCGGATCCTCGCCCAGCGCCCGGATCTTTGTGATGATGGGGTGTTCCGTGAAAACGCCCTCCTCCTTCGACTCCAGGCCGCGACCGTTCTTTATGAGGGTATGCGACTGATGCAGCTCCTGCCATGTCACGGAATACCAGAAGTCGGTGTACTCGTTCTCCGTTTCGCGGCTGCTGTATCCCATCATGACGGCGACGATCTCCTCCATCTCCGCCTGATGCGCGGCCAGGAAGTCCTTCATCGCCTCCATCTGCTCTTCTGTTCCGCGTTGGCCCGATCTGCCGTCCGGGTGTCCGGGCTGGGTCGGTCCCGGGCTCTGTTCCGCGGCGGGGGCCGCTTCGATCTGCTCCTTCGCGCCGCAGCCGGAAAGGATGACAGCCGTGCAGAGCAACGCCAGCAGGAAACAGGCGATCTTCATTCTTTTCATCGGGATCTCCTCCTGCAGTTTTCTGGCTATTTGACGCAAGACACCGCGATCTGTTCCCCGTTTTGGATGGGATCTTTTCATGTCCCCCGATCGTTGTGATCTTTCCTCAGCCTTTTTGCCCTGTTTTGGCGTGGGAGCCCCGTGGCGCGCACTTTTACGAAAAATTGATCCGCAGGGGAACTTTTTTTTCTTTTGCGCGTCATAGTAACATCCCAAGGGTCTTCCCGAACGAAAAGGAGGTCTCTCCCATGAAAAAGATCGTCTCTCTGCTGCTTTCTCTGTTGATGCTGTTCACGCTCTGCGCCTGCGGCGAGTCCGCCAAGGGCGCGTCCACCGCCCCTCAGGCAGCCCCCGTCCCCAACGGCAGCTATAACAGCTATGCCGCGTCGGATATGGCCGTCTCCGAGGAGGCCTACTGGGACGACACCGAGGTCTACGGCGGCTTCTCCGGCGTCGAGACCATGACCGCAGAGGCCCCCCGGGAGAGCGCCAAGGACGGCAGCGCTCCCGCCGAGCGCCCCAGCAAGATCATCTACTCCGCCAACGTCCAGGTGGAGACCACCGACTTCGACGGCAGTCTCAAGACCCTGGAGGAACTGATCCAGACCTACGACGGCTGGGTGGAATCCAGCAGCGTCAACGGCAACAACTACCATGACAGCAGCCGCGGCTACGTCAGCCGCCGCAGCGCCAACTACACCCTGCGCTTCCCCAGCGAGCGCTTCGACGAGCTCATGGGCGCGCTGTCCGCCTTGGGCAACATCCCCTTCACCCACACCTACACCGAGAACGTCACCGCCCAGTACTACGACGTCCAGGCCCGGCTCAACGCCTACTCCGCCCAGGAGCAGCGGCTCCTGGAGATGATGGACATCGCCGAGACCGTGGAGGACATCATCATCCTGGAGGACCGGCTCACCGAGGTGCGCTATCACATCGAGAGCCTGCAGTCCAGTCTGAACAACTGGGACCGCATGGTGAGCTACAGCACCGTCTATCTGGACGTGAGCGAGGTCCAGGAGTACACCCCCGAGCCCTATGTGCAGCCCAGCTTCGGCCAGCAGCTGCTGGCCGCCCTGAAGAGCGGCTTCAAGGGCGCGGTCAGCTTCTTCCAGGGCCTGACCCTCTTCCTGGCGGAGGCCCTGCCCACGCTGATCGTCCTGGGTGCCCTGACCGTGCTGATCGTGGTGCTCTGCAAGAAGGGCTCCAAGAAGCGCAAGGCCAAGAAGGCCG
>JAFZOC010000154.1 GCA_017550765.1 Oscillospiraceae bacterium | reverse complement strand
GGCGGCGCTGCTGCACGACATTGCCCGGGACCGGCCGGCGCACCCGGAGACGGCGGCGGTCTGGCTGAGAGAGCTGGGCTATCCGGAGGTCGCCGGGATCGTCCGGCAGCACCACGACCCGGAAAGCCGGGAGTTGGACGAGGCGGCCCTGGTGTTTATCGCGGACAAGGCCGTCCGGGGAGACAAGCGGGTATCCATCGACGAGCGCTTTGGGGCGAGTCTGGCCAAATGCGCCGACGCCCAGGCCCGCGCCGCCCACCGGCGGCGTTGGGAGAGCGCGAAACGGATCCAAAATGAGATCAACAGGCTCTGCGGAGCGGAGCTGCTGTAATAGGAGGAAAATGCTGATGAAGCTGATGAAGACCGAAGAGGCTGTGGGCCACGTGCTCTGCCACGACATCACCCAGATCATCCGGGGCGTCACCAAAGCGCCGGTGTTCCGCAAGGGACACATTATCCGGCCGGAGGACGTGCCGGTGCTGCTGAGCGTGGGCAAGGACCACATCTATATTTGGGAGAACAACGAGAACATGCTCCACGAGGACGAGGCGGCGGAGATCCTGCGGGACCTGTGCATGGGAGAAAACATGCACGCCACCGAGCCCAAGGAGGGCAAGATCGAGCTGATCGCCGACATCGACGGCCTGCTGCTGATCGACGTGGAGCGGCTCCGGGCGGTGAACGCCCTGGGCGACATGAGCATCGCCACCCGGGCCTCCGGTTTCGTAGTGAAGCAGGGCGACAAGCTCTGCGGCACCCGGGTCATCCCCCTGATCATCGAGAAGGCGAAGATGGAACGGGCGAAGGAAGTGGCCGGCGGCGCGCCGCTGCTGCGTCTGCTGCCGCTGAAGGCGAAGAAGGTGGGCGTGGTCACCACCGGCAACGAGGTCTTCTACGGCCGGATCGAGGACACCTTCACCCCCGTCATCCAGCAGAAGCTGCGGGAGTTCGGCGGCTGCGAGATGACCGAGCACGTGGTGCTCAACGACGACCACGAGAAGATCACCGCCGCCATCCTGGACATGCTGTCCAAGGGCTGCGACATGGTCCTCTGCAGCGGCGGCATGAGCGTGGATCCGGACGACCGGACCCCGCTGGCCATCAGGAACACCGGCGCGAACATCGTCTCCTACGGCTCGCCCGTGCTGCCCGGCGCCATGTTCCTGGTGTCCTATATGCCGGACGGCAGACCGGTCTGCGGGCTGCCCGGCTGCGTCATGTACGCCCGCCGCACCATCTTCGACCTGCTGCTGCCCTATCTGGTGACGGATACGCCCATCACGAAGGAGCATCTGGCCGGTCTCGGCCACGGCGGCCTCTGCCTTGACTGCAAGGTCTGCCATTTCCCCAACTGCGGCTTCGGCAAAGGCATCTGATCCGACCCGCCGCAGCCCCTGCGGCTCCGGCGCGAGCTGTCGAGCCGCCCCGCGACATCCCCCCCTCCCTTGCGGCGGCGGACGCGTCGCCCCCGACTTCCGGTATGGACACGTAAAGCCGTGTTCATATAAATACTGTCCCTGAAACATGGGAACTAGGAGGAAGCAACATGAAAAGACCCCTTGCGCTGCTGCTGGCGCTGTGCATGATCCTGGCGCTGGCAGCCTGCGGCGGCACGCCCGCCGCGCCCCAGCCGGCAGATGGACAGTCTGCCGACGAGCCGGCGGGAGCTCCCGCCGAGCAGCCCGCGGAGCCGGCGGTGGAGGAGCCTGCTCCGGCAGAGGAAGTCGAGATCGTCGTCTTCGCCGCCGCGTCCATGACCGAGACGCTGACGGAGATCAAGGCCCTGTACGAGGCTGCGCACCCCGGCGTGACCATCACCTACAACTTCGACTCCTCCGGCACATTGAAGACCCAGATCCAGGAGGGCGCGGACTGCGACGTCTTCATCTCCGCCGCGCCCAAGCAGATGAACGCGCTGGACGCGAGCAAGGACGCGGAGAAAAACCCGGACGGGCTGGACTTCGTGCTCCAGGGCAGCCGGATCGACCTGCTGGAGAACAAGGTGGCCCTGGTGGTGCCCGAGGGCAACGCCAAGGGCATCGAGAGCTTTGACCAGCTCGCCGCGCTGCTGAAGGACGGCGAGATCCTTTTCGCCATGGGCAACAGCGACGTCCCGGTGGGCCAGTACACGCAGAAGATCTTCGCCTTCTTTGAGCTGAACGAGGAAGAGCTGGCCGCCGCCGGCAAGATCACCTACGGCTCCAACGTCAAGGAAGTCACGACCCAGGTCAAGGAAGGCAGCGTCGACTGCGGCGTGGTCTACGCCACCGACGCGTTCAGCGCCGGTCTGACCATCGTGGACACCGCCACGAAGGACATGTGCGGCCAGGTGATCTACCCCGCCGCCGTGCTGAACATCAGCAAGCATCCCGAGGCCGCCCCCGCCTTCCTGGACTACCTCACCGGCCCCGAGGCCACGGCCGTGTTCGAGGCTGTCGGCTTCTCTCC
>JAFZOC010000153.1 GCA_017550765.1 Oscillospiraceae bacterium | reverse complement strand
TTTCGACGCCCCGGCGCGATCGGGTGCGCCTTGGATCTGCGCGCGAGCCGATAAAGAGCGGGGGACATCAGGCGACGTATCGTCCCGAACGAGATCCTGCAAGACCCCCGGAGAGCGGCCCGAGGAAAATGTTGAAAGACCTTTCACGGCGGCAGCAGGGCCGGACAGATAGCGCGACAGACCGACAGAGCCCCGGAAGCAGCGGCTCAGACCGCGGTGCGGAGCGCCTGCATCCCATTCACCGCATGGAGGCGGGGCGGCGCAGCCGGGGAGAGCCGGGCCCGAGCCTCGACCGGAGGGGCGGCAGCGGCCGGGCGAAGAGCAGATCGCAGCCCTTGCCCGGATAGAGCTCCGCTTCCATGGATGCCCAGGGCTGCAGCCCTTTGGCTCGCAGACATGCGGAGATGAGCGCAAGGGGCGGCTGACCCTCGTCTGGATCCAGCAAGATCGCGACTTGCTCCTGTGAAACGCACAATGTAACCATATCGTTTCCTTTCTGTCTACGGAATGAAGCCATAACGCAACGAAAAAGTACATTTTACATACATTTTACAACTTATTCCCGCAAGTTTCTACGAAAAAAATATGGAAATTTGGGAAAAGCTATGGTATACTCTTTTCGCAAATGGATTATGTAGATCTTTTCATTATGTGCGGAAAGAGGGCGGTCTCCTATGGACTATATAGAAGAACGCATCAGCGGCGAAGAGAAATATCGAGGTGTGATCGTGCGCGTCCGCCTGGACCAGGTCCGTCTCTGCGACGGCAAGCTCACCCGGCGCGAGGTGGTCGAGCATCCCGGCGGCGTCTGCGTGCTGCCTGTGGATGAGGATGGCAACTGCACCATGGTGCGGCAGTTCCGCTATCCCTTCGGGCGTATGATCCTGGAGGCGCCGGCCGGCAAGCTGGAATACGGGGAAGATCCGCTGGAGTGCGCGGTGCGCGAACTCTCTGAGGAGACCGGCTACAGCGCAGAGGAGCTGATCGACCTGGGGCCGATGTGCACATCTCCCGGCTTCTCTACCGAAGTTTTGCATCTCTATCTTGCTCTGGGGCTGCACGCGGGCAGCTCCCATCCGGACGAGGGCGAGTTCCTGAACGTGGAACAGATCCCTCTGACGCGGCTGGTGGACATGGTCATGGCCAATGAGATCGACGACGGGAAGACCATCGCGGCGATCTTGAAGGCGGATCGGTATCTGCAGACGCGCTGAAGCGTCTGCTCGAGCGGGCGAAAAAGAAAACTGTTGCACTTTTCCACAATAACTGGTATCATCAACTTCTGGTGTCCCCGATCGGGGGCATCCATGAACATGAAAGGTGTTCCTTATGGAAAAATATAAGATCAACGGCGGAAGACCGCTCCACGGCGAAGTGGAGATCAGCGGCGCCAAGAACGCCGCCGTCGCCATCATCCCCGCCGCCCTTTTGGTCGAGGGCGTCTGCCGCATCGAGAACATCCCCCAGATCAGCGACACCGATATGCTCCTGACCATCCTGGCAGAGCTGGGCGCGAAGGTCAGCTATATCGACCGATCCACCATCGAGATCGACTGCACCACGGCCCGCTATCAGGACGCTCCCTACGATCTGATGCGCAAGATCCGCGCCTCCTATTATCTGATCGGGTCGATGCTGGGCCGCTTTGGCAGCGCTAAGACCACCATGCCCGGCGGCTGCAATTTCGGCGTGCGTCCCATCGATCAGCACATCAAGGGCATGACCGCTCTGGGCGCCACCATCGACGTGAAGAACGGCTTCATCTATGCCGACGCCGCCGGCGGACGGCTGCGCGGCGCGCGGATCTATCTGGATAAGGTCTCCGTAGGCGCGACCATGAACATCATGATCGCGGCAGTGCT
>JAFZOC010000152.1 GCA_017550765.1 Oscillospiraceae bacterium | reverse complement strand
GGATCCCGGGTGATCCTGATCGACGCGGACAAGAGAAAGTCCGTGATGGCCGATCGCTACAGCCGCGGCGGGGAACAGATCCCGGGCCTGTCGCACCTGCTCTCGGCCCGCAACGGGCTGGAGGACGTGCTGCTGGAGACCGATATCGAGAACCTGCACGTCATCATGGCCGGCCGCGTACCGCCCAACCCGGCGGAGCTCCTGTCCAACGCCCGGATGCAGAAGCTCATCGAGATCTGCCGCAGCGAGTACGACTACGTGATCGTGGACTGCCCGCCGATCAACCTGGTGGTAGACGCCGCGGTGGTGGCGCCTCTCTGCGACGGCATCATCCTGGTGGTGAGTTCCGGGAGCGTGCCCTACCGTCTGGCCCAGGCCGCCCGGGACCAGCTCCAGACCACCGGCGTCCCGATCCTGGGCACCGTCCTGAACAAGGTGGACCAGAAGAACGAGAAGTATTACTATCGGAAGGGCTATTACCGCAAGGGCTACTACCAGAAGTACTACGGCAGCTACTACGGAGAGGCCAAGAAGAACAGCAAAAAGAGCAGATGGGCGCGCTGAGCGCGCAAGTTGAGAGAAGGACACGGACCGGGACGCGATCGCGTCCCGGTCCGTTCGCATCTGCCCAAGAGAGAGCTCCCCGGACTTTGTCCGGGGAGCTCTCTCTTGGGCAGATCGGCTGCCGGCGCGCCGCGCGTCGCCTGTGGGGCCTGCGTGTCCGGCGCGCTCAGTCCGCCTCTGCGTCGGGCCGGAAGCTGCCGGCGATCAGCGCGTCCAGTGCTTCGGCGTAAGCCGCGGGCGCCACGTGCATGGTCTCGACGTGCCGCGCCCTCTCGGTGAAGAGACAGGCTTTCGGCCCGGTATAGCTCTCAAAGAGCAGCGGCCCGTTGGCGAAGGGCACGCTGGGATCTTCCCGCCCGTGGACGAAGAGGATCGGGAGCTCTGCCTCCTGCAGCGCGGCCATGGCGTCCGCTCCGCGCAGGTCCACGCCGGCCAGGGCCCGATGGAGCAGACGGAGGGGGCCGTACATCGCGCCCAGCTGTGCCTTGAGCTGGATCTCGGCACTGCGAAAGCCGCTGTCCTCCACGATGGCCCGCACGTTCCCCGGACAGCGGGGCGCCATGCGCAGCACCGTGGCCGCCCCCATGGAGAAGCCGTGGAGCAGGATCTGCACCTGGGGGCCGAAGCGCTCCCGGAGCAGGTCGATCCAGCGCAGACAGTCCTCCGGCTCATAGCTGGCAAAGCCGATGAGATGCCCTTCGCTCTCCCCGTGGGCCTCGTGGTCGCAGCAGAAGAGGTCGAAGCCCCGGCTGCGGTAATAGTCGAGATACATCCCGGCGGTCTCGGCGTGTTCCGAGCGGTAGCCGTGGACGAGGAAGGCGATGCGCCGGCCGTTCCCGCCGCAGGGGATGTAGAAGCCCCGGAGGCGTTTGCCCCGGGAGGAGAGGATCTCCAGCCGCTCCTGGGGGAGCCGGCGCAGGGCCGCGGCGGCGCTGTCCCGGTGGAGATAGTAGTCCTCCGCGTGGCCCTTCTTGTCCAGCAGAGGCGTCAGGATGGGAGAACCGCCCCGGCAGAAGACGTGGCGATAGAGCTCCCCGGTGAAGACGCCCGCGGCGACGAGCGGCGCCAGGGCCGCGGCGGCGATCCAGCGGCGCATCTCAGCTCACCTTCAGCACGGCGCCCACCGTGGCCAGCAGTGTGCACAGGCCCACCAGGATCAGGAAGGGCGCGGTGCCGAAGCGGCCCACCAGCGCCGACTCGCCCACCCGCTTGCGGGAGAGGGCGTAGGCGATGATGACGCCCAGGCCGGTGACCACCTGGACGATGCTGGCGAAACGGGCCAGGTCCACGAAGCTGGCCACGCTGAACACGGCGATCAGGAAGCAGGGCAGAGAGGCCGCCAGCCAGCTGAGCTTCTCGTCCCAGCGGGTCTGCTCATGGATGATGTCCCGCAGGTTCAGGGTGTTGGCCCAGAAGGAGGTGGCCAGGGCGAAGAGCGTGAACACATAGCCCACGACGCGCACCCAGCCGCCCAGATGGGCAGACAGGTCCACCAGCGCGCCCTTGTCGCTGACGGACTCGCCGGCTGCCAGGAGGGTGGCGATCGTGACCAGCAGGATGAGACAGGCGTTGATCGCCAGGCCCGCCGCGATGGCGCCCCGGATCTGCGCCCTGTCCCCCTGGAGCCCTTTGACCACCTGGGGGGTGGACATGACCGCCGACAGGGAAAAGGAGATCATGCCGAAGAGGGCCAGGGCGTTGTTCACGCCGCGAAAGCCCTGGGGCAGCGGCCGGGTCTCGCGCATGAGCGTGGCGGTGAGGAGTATCCCCACCACCAGGACCATCCCGGCCACGGAGAACTTCTCGCAGATGCCCACCAGCTTCAGCCCGAAGAAGACCACGCCTGCGCCCAGGACATAGAACAGCAGCATGCCCCAGAAGCGCGGCAGGCCCAGCCACTCCTCGAAGACGTTGGCGGCGCCTGTGAGGAAGGCGCTGACATTGAAGATCACCGACAGGCCCAGCAGCGCGAAGGCCGTCCAGGTGAAGATCTTCTTGAGCTTGCCGGAGAAGACTTCCCGGTCGAAGCAGGCGATGAACTGGGCGCCGTCGTTGTTGTAGCTGAGCTCGGCGATGGTGAGGTGCAGCAGGAAGTTGAAGAGCCAGCAGAAGCCCAGGATGAGCAGCAGCTCCCGCAGACTGTTGTGAGCGGCCAGGTAGGGCACTGTGAGGATGCCCGCGCCGACTCCGTGGCCGATGATGATGCTGGTCGCCTCCCAGAAGCTGAGGCGAGATCCGTCTCCGAAGGTACGCATGTCCGTCGCTCCTCTGTCCCGTGCGGTCCGCCCGGCTGCCAGACGGCAGATCGGGGCGCTTCCCCGCACGATGTCTCGCCGATCCTGTCGGCGGATGTTCCCAGTATAAAAAGTTCCCCTGCCCTTGTCAAGGATCCGCAGAGAGCCCCGTACACGGTCAAGGATCCGCAGAGCGCCCCGTACACGCCGTGCCGCAGCCCCGCCGGCGTCGGGGAGCCGGCCGCCGCCGGGCTGAGGGGGGATGCTGCCGCGCGCCGCCCCCCTGTCGTCCGCTCCCGCCGTCTCTCCCGTCCCGCCTGTATAGGATCGGCAGATCTGGCACAAGATACCAGCGTCCGCGCGCTCCTTCTTCAAAAAACTTAAGGCGGGCTTCAGAAAGCTTAAGGGCATGGCGGGCCGTTTGGCTATCTTTTGTTCACAACTGGACGGTATACTGTGGGACATGGCGCACGGTCCGCCGGGACGCAGCGCAAGGATACAGCGCCGCACCGGCTGCGGCGGAAAACGGATGGGAGGCGTTCAGATGCATATGGATGGGGAACGGGGGAGGCGGGCCCTCCTCTTTGCGGCGGGGGCGCTGACGGCACTGCTGCTGGCGGCGCTGGGGATCTTCCTGCTGTGGGAGCAGCCGCCGGAGCCGGGAGCGGCCCCGGC
>JAFZOC010000016.1 GCA_017550765.1 Oscillospiraceae bacterium | reverse complement strand
CTGCTCCGCGGGCCCCTGGCCGTGGTGGAATGCGATCCCACGATGGAGCATTTCGTCTATGACACCTGGCACTGCTCGGGCTACGAGCGCAAGCTCTGCGACGCTGGCCGCGCCTTCTTCACGCCCATGCTCTTCCGGGACCTGGACCGCTACTACCATCAGTACCTGACGGTGGACGTGGCGATGCTCTCCGTGGCTCCGATGGACGAGCACGGCAACTTCAACCTCTCCGGCGCTCTGGGCGCGGAGCGCGGCATCGTGGACGTGGCGAAAAAGATCGTCGTCGAAGTCAACGAGGCCATGCCCCGGGTCCGCGGCGGCGCGGAAGTCTCGATCCCCCTGTCCCGGGTGGACGCGATCGTGGAGGTGGGGAGCATCCCCCTGTGGGAGATGAAGTCCCCCGAGCCCTCCGAGATCGACCGGAAGATCGCCGGGCACGTGCTGCCATGCATCCCGGACGGCGCCGTGATCCAGCTGGGCATCGGCGGCATGCCCAACGCCCTGGGCGAGCTGCTGGCGGAGTCGGACCTGCGGGATCTGGGCATGCACACGGAGCTCTGCTCCGACGGCTACCTGGCGCTTTACAAAGCCGGGAAACTCACCAACGCGAAAAAGACCCTGCACCCCGGAAAGGGCGTGCTGGGCCTGGCGATCGGTTCCCGGGAGCTCTTTGACTGGATCGACGACAACGACGCCATCATGGGCGCCCCCCTGAGCTATGTGAACAGCCCCTGGGTCATCGCCCGGAACGACCGCATGATCTCCATCAACGGCTGCCTGAACGTGGACCTCTACGGCCAGGTGGCCTCCGAGAGCGCCGGCACCCGTCAGATCAGCGGCACCGGCGGCCAGCTGGACTTCGTCACCGGCGCCTCCATGTCCAAGGGCGGCCGGGCTTTCCTGTGCCTGCCCTCCACCTTCACGGACAAGAAGGGCGTCCTCCATTCCCGTATCCTGTCCCAGATGGGCGGCGATATCATCACCACGCCCCGCAGCCAGGCGCCCACCATCGTCACCGAGTACGGCGCGGCGGATCTCACCGGCCGGAGCACCTGGGAGCGGGCCGAGCGCCTGATCGCGATCGCCCACCCGGACTTCCGGGAAGAGCTGATCCGCAAGGCGGAGGAGCAGCGGATCTGGCTGCCGTCCAATAAGCGCTGAGCCCTTCGGCTTCGAATGGGAGAGCCCCCGAGACCCAGACGGATGGGGGCCCTACGAAAGGAGAAGAGACGATGGACCGATACGAGCGGATGATGGACGCGGCCGTCGCTGCGCGAAAAGTGCAGGCCGCCGCGGCCCAGATCCTGGTGACCGAGACGAGAGACGGCGAGCTGTCAGCCTTCGCCAGCGACCTGAGCGCCGGCGAGGAGGAGCGTTTCCTCGCAGCGCAGCAGAGAACGCTCGCCGCGGTGCTCTGCGTATGGCGGAGCGGGCTGCTCGACGTGCCCAGCATACGCGTGCGGCGGGGGCTCCTGGGAGCCGACCCGCTGAACGCGGACGCGCTGGTCTATCTGCAGGGCGAGCACGGGATCGTCGCGAGGACCTTGGTAGAGACTGTCTGAAGAGAGGCGAGAACATGACCATCGACGAGACGCTGTACCGCGGCCGGCCGGCAGGGGAGCGCATCCCCAAGGAGACGCGCTGCTACGACCTGCTGGACAGCCTGGGGATCGAGTATTTCCGGGTGGACCACGAACACGCGGACACCATCCAGGACTGCGAGCTGGTGGAGGGCCTTCTGGGCTGCAAGATCTGCAAGAACCTGTTCCTCACGAACCGCCAGCAGACGGCGTTCTATCTGCTCATCATGCCGGGGGAGAAGCCCTTCAAGACCAAGCTCCTCTCCAAACAGATCGGCTCGGCCCGCCTGAGCTTCGCGGGGCCGGAGCATATGGAGCGGCTCCTGGACATCACTCCGGGCTCCGTCAGCGTCCTGGGCCTGATGAACGACCGGGACAGGGCCGTGCGCCTGCTGGTGGACCGGGATCTGCTGCAGGAGGAGAATTTCGGCTGCCACCCCTGCATCAATACCTCCAGTCTGCGCTTCCGGACGGCGGATCTCTTTGAGAAGATCCTGCCCGCTCTGGGCCGGGAGCCGACCTTCGTGGATCTGCCCTGGGTGGTGGAGGACTGAGAAGGAGACCGGCATGAAGACTGCCCTCAAGATCCTCGCCCTTATCGTGGCGGTCCTGGTCGTGCTGCTCCTGCTCCGGGCAGTGGGGATCTTCTTCGCGCTCTTCAACGCGACAGAGCTGAGCTATACCGACATCGTCGAGCTGGATGGCTTCCATTTCCTGACGCGGGACGAGCGCCCGTGGACGCTCTTCCACCTCGCGGAAGGGAAGAAGGCGGCGGTCGAGTCGATCGACTACGACCCGGACAGCGGCGTGACAGCGTTCACGATCCCGGAGCGCTGGGGAGACTATCCTGTGATCGCCCTGGGCGGATACTATGGGAGAGGCGCGCCCTGTCCGTTCAGCATCGAGGTGAAGGGGGTAGAGGCCGCCTTGGGTGTGTGCCCCGAGGCTGGCTCTTTCAGCAAGGTCAACGGGAAAAGAGCGGAGCTCGTCTATCACGATCTGACCCTGTATCTCGGCGCGGATATCCGGGAGATCTTCGCCGATCAGTGGGGGCTGTATACAGAGACCGGGGGAGGAGCGGGAGAGATCCACGTCGTTCGGGTCTATATCGACTGCGACCCGGCCAACCGGGACTTCTATTCCGAAAATGGAAGACTGTACGACAAGAAGGGGCGTCTGGTGAAGGGCTTCTTCTATTGGGACGAAGACTTCCTATCATAAAAACTGCGGCGGATCCGGGAAGAGACGGATCCGCCGCAGTTTTATGACAGGATGACAGAGCGCTGGACACGGAAGGCTCACTCCTTGTATACCCGCGGCACGCGTTTGGACACCGCGCACAGCAGTTCATAGGAGATGGTGCCCGCCGCCTTGGCCAGGGCGTCCAGGTCGTTGGCGGGGCCGAAGATCTCCACCTCGCTGCCCACGTGGGCGTCCGGCAGATCGGTCAGGTCCGCCATGCACATGTCCATGCAGATGCTGCCGCGCTGGGGCGCGAAGCCTCCGGCGACGGCGAAGCTGCACTTGTTGGAGAGGACCCGGGGCAGCCCGTCGGCATAGCCGATCGCCAGGACGCCCATGCGGGTGTGCCGCTCGGTCACAAAACGCCGGCCGTAGCTCACGGAGGTGCCGGCCTCGTAGTGCTTGATGGTGCTCACCGTGGTGACCAGGCGCATGCAGGGCCGCAGCCCCAGTCGGCCCGTATCGTCCCCGTAGCCGTAGAGCAGCAGGCCGGGACGCACCATGTCCAGGGCCATCTCCGGATAGTGGACCACGGCGCCGGAATTGGCGCAGTGGCGGATGGCGAAGCGGGAGCCCCAGCGGCTCTCCACCGCCTCGACCACGCGGAGGAACAGCCGGAACTGTTCCCGGGTATAGGCTTCGCTCTCCTCGCCGGACTCATCGGACACGGCGAAGTGGGTGTAGATCCCCTCCGGCTCCAGATGGGGCAGCTTGCAGGAGGCGAGCACGTTCCCCACGCCCAGGTCGAAGTAGTCCCCGGCGCAGAGGAAGCCCAGCCGGGACATGCCGGTGTCCAGCTTGATGTGGACTTTCAGCGTCTTGCCCAGGGCGGTGGCCGCGGCGGAATACTCCCGGGCCTTGGCCAGAGCGCTGACGGTCTGGGTAAAGCCCTGCTCGATGAGCGTGCCCGTGTACTCCGGTGGCGTGTGGCCCAGGATCAGCACCGGCATGGTGATGCCGCCCGCGCGCAGTTCCAGCGCCTCGTCCAGACAGGACACGGCCAGATAGTCCGCCCCGGCCTCCTGCAGCAGACGGGATACGGGGAGCGCGCCGTGGCCGTAGGCGTCGGCTTTCACCACGCCCAGGAAGCGGCAGCCAGTGGGCAGCGCGGCGCGGATGGCCTCG
>JAFZOC010000151.1 GCA_017550765.1 Oscillospiraceae bacterium | reverse complement strand
CCGGCTCTGCCTGGACGCCAGCCGCCACACCATGGCCGCCGAGGCGTCCCTGGGGCCCCGGGACGTGTGCCTCTATGTGGGCATCCCCTTCTGCCCCACCCGCTGCGCCAACTGCAGCTTCGTGAGCCAGTCGGTGGAGAAGAGCATGGCGCTGATCCCGCCCTATCTGGAGGCCCTGGAGCGGGAGATCGCCGCCACGGCGGAGCAGGTCCGCTCCCTGGGGCTGCGGCCGGTGGCGCTGTACTTCGGCGGCGGCACGCCCACCACCCTGACGGCGGCGCAGCTGGACCGGCTCTGCGCTCTGCTGGAGCGCTCCTTCGACCTCTCGGCCCTGCGGGGCTACACCGTGGAGGCCGGCCGCCCGGACACGATCGACGAGTCGAAGCTGCAGGTGCTGCGCGCCCACGGCGTGGACCGGGTGAGCGTGAACCCCCAGAGCATGTCGGACGCCGTGCTGGAGGCGATCGGCCGGCGGCACACGGCGGCGGACGTGCTGGCGGCCCTGGAGCTGGTGCGCCGTGCAGGGGGCTTCCGGGTGAACATGGACCTGATCGCGGGGCTGCCGGCGGACGACGCGGCGGGCTTCTCCCGGACCCTGGACGCGGTGCTGGCCCTGGCGCCGGAGAACGTCACGGTGCACACCCTGAGCCTGAAGAAGGGCAGCCGGATCTCCCTGGAGGGGGCGGCGCTGCCCGGCGGCGAGGAAGTGGGGGCCATGCTGGACGAGGCCATGGCGCGGCTGCGGGGGGCGGGCTACGGGCCCTACTATCTCTACCGCCAGAAGTTCATGTCCGGCGGCTTCGAGAACGTGGGCTGGGCCCGGCCCGGGACGGAGGACCTGTACAACATCTGCATCATGGAGGAGCTGTGCAGCATCCTGGCCATGGGCGGGGGCGGCTCCACGAAGCTGATTGCCCCGGGGGACGGGCGGAACATCCGTCTGATGGGCCCCAAGTACCCGCTGGAATACATCCGCAAGATCGACGAGACCTGCGCGCGCAAGCGGGACATCGGGGCGTTTTTGGGAACATATCTTAGAGAAGAGACACCTTAAGGAGGGCGAACACATGAGCTATCAGCTGTCAGAGATCAATTTCCGCACCGTCAGCGACCCGAAGGGCTTCGTCCAGGAGTGCGACGCCGCCTACCACGCGAAGGTGGAGGAGGCGGCCCAGAGGATCATCGCCAACCGCCACCGCAGTCCGATCGTGCTGCTGTCGGGGCCATCGGGCTCGGGCAAGACCACCACGGCCATGAAGATCTCGGAGGCGCTGGAGGCGCAGGGGGTCCGCAGCCACTATGTGGCCATGGACGACTATTTCCAGACGGTGGACCCGGCCACCTGTCCCCGGACGCCGGAGGGGGACATCGACTTCGAGAGCCCGCTGTGTCTGGACATGGAGCTGCTGGACCGGCACTTCACGGAGCTGAGCCAGGGCAGGCGGATCTACGTGCCGAAGTATGAGTTCTCGCGGAAGATGCGGATCCAGGAGCCGTCCAAGTCGATCAAGCTGAAGGCGGACGAGGTGGTGATCTTCGAGGGGATCCACGCGCTGAACGACAGCATCACGGCGCGGCATCCGGAGGCCTTCAAGCTGTACATCTCGGCGCGGACCAACGTGGTCTTCCAGGGGCGCGAGGTCTTCAAGGCCACGTGGATCCGGCTGGTGCGGCGGACGGTGCGGGACTATCTGTTCCGGGGCTCGGACCCGGCGGAGACCATGGCCATGTGGGCGAACGTCCGGCGGGGGGAGAAGCTGCACATCTCGCCGTTCAAGGACAAGGCGAATTTCCAGTTCGATACCAGTCTCCCCTACGAGCTGGCCGTTTATAACCAGACGGCCACGAAGCTCTTCCGCTCGGTGCCGGAGGGGATCGAGCGCTTCGACGAGCTGCGGCAGGTGCTGCCGGCGCTGCAGCTCTTCGGGGACATCGCGGACGAGGACGTGTCGCCGGACTCCCTGGTGCGGGAGTTCATCGGCGGCGGGATCTACGAGTACTGAGGCGCCGCGAGGCGAGCAGAGCGGGCCCGCGCATCCCCTGTCATGGCGAGAAAAACGGGCCCGCGCTGTCCCCTCCCCTGTCATGGCGAGAAAAACGGGCCCGCGCATCCCCTGTCATGGCGAGGAGGGCCCTTCGGGCCCGACGTGGCCATCCGTCTTCTTTCCCCGCGGCCGCAGCCGCACAGGCCCAAAGGGCCTGTCATGGCGAGCCAGTGCGCACACTGGCGTGGCCATCCGTCTCCCCCGCGTCTCCCCTTCATTCCTTCATCCCTTCATCTCTTCATCCCCTGGGGACGCGGATCCCCACGTCGCTCCTTCGTCGCTCCTCGGGATGACAGGCTCTGGCGAGCCTGCGCGCCCTGCGCATCCACCATCCCTTCTCCCCTTCATCCCTTCATCCCTTCATCCCTTCATCCCTTCATTCCTTCATTTCTTCATTTCTTCCCCCCATCCCCCCTTCCCCCCGTCTCCCCATGCTCCATTCTTCACTACCTGGCCCGCGCCTGTGGGCGAGCGTCCGTATCTCCTGTCTCCGATCGACCTTTTCGGGAAAACGCCACGGTGCCCGGACGCTCCCGGACGCCGGCAAGAAAGAGAGGGCTCAGTCTCATGCGCATCTGTCCATACTGTGGCAAAGAGAACGACGACGAGGTCATCCTGTGCGTCTCATGCGACGCGAAGCTGGCGGAGGAAGGCCCCGACGCCTGCAGATGTCCCCGCTGCGGCAAGGAGAACTTTCTCGACGACCCCTTCTGCCGCTCCTGCGGCGCGAGCCTCGAGGGCGCGAAGACCGCGCGCCGGCATGTGCGCCGGACGGCGTCCGTCCCCAAGCCCGGCCCGGAGCGGGGCTCCAGGCCCGGCGCGGGGACTGCCCCGCAAGGCCTCCGGTCCTCCGGCACCGAAGGCGTCCTGACCACCGGCACCTCCGGTCCCGCGCCCAAGACGGCGCGGCGGCGGGTCTGGCCGCTGATCCTGCTCGCCTGTCTCCTGCTCTGCGCGGGCGCCATCCTGTTCTTCCTCGACCGCCAGAAACAGCCCGCGCCCGCCGGCAGCGGCGACCCCGCGCCCGTCGGCGCCGTCCCCGCCGCCGCCCTCGACCCGGAGGAGGGCCTGCGCGCGGTCTTCGCGGCCGCCGCGCCGTTTGAGGGGCCCGACGGCAGCGTCTCCCCCGACGCGGCCCAGGATGCCATCGACGCCGTCTATGCGGCCGCGCAGCAGTCGCCCTGGGTCGTCTCCTGCGAGAAGGACGAGTACGGCGTCTACATGGAAGTGGCCGACGGGCCGGACTATGTCTACTGTCCGCAGATCGCCGGCAGGGACAGCGGCGAGAGCCAGCTGCAGATCCTCACGATGCAGCCTTTCGACACGGAGAACCAGACGCTGCAGCGGCAGATGGGCACGAGCTTCTCGCTGGACGCCCCGGACACGGTCGCGGCGGAGCTGGCCGCGTCCAAGCCGGTATACTGGCGCTTCGATCCGGCCAACGACGTGAACGACGGCGACGTGACCATGGACCGGATCCTGGGGCTCAGCGACTATCAGGTGATCCTCTGGCACGGCCACGGCGGATACACCCAGCGCGCCGGCTATTTCCTCTGCACCAACATCCCCTGGCGCAGCGACCTCGCCACGCGCTACGGGCTCTCGAAGAACAACAGCTACCTGTACAACGACAGCGCCGGCCAGCCCGTGGTCGGCCTGCGTCCGGCTTTCTTTGCCGAGATGTTCCCGGACGACGCCTTCCGGAACGCCTTCATCTACATCGGCACCTGTTATTCCGGCAAGACCGACGACATGGCCGATGCTCTCCTGGGCAAAGGGGCGGCTGTGGTCTTTGTCAATTCCGAGTCGATCGACCGGGGCTACAACCTGTCCATGATGCAGCTGATCGCGAGCTCGTATCTGATCGGGCCCCTGAGCGCGCCGGCGTTCGCCGCGTTCCAGGACCTCGGCGCGCGCTACAGCTTCAACGATCCGGACAACTGGACCGTCGGCGACTCTCTCGCCCTGGCCCAGGCATACTGGGGGACCCAGGACCCCACCGAATGGATCTCCCCCGCGAAGGTGTACTACCGCTGCGCCCCGGGGATGGAGAACATGTCCTGCTTGGAGTGGGAGTCCGGCTTTGGCGCCGCCGGCTGCCACGGCTATCCCGACCCGTCCCCCACGACCGCCCCGACGCCCGTCCCGACGCCCGCTCCGACGCCCGCTCCGACGCCCGCTCCGGCTCCGGCGCAGGGCGACTGGAGCGCGTGGAGCGCGTGGTCGGAGGACCCGGTGACGCCCGGCGGGGACTGTGAGGTGGAGACCCGGACCGTCTATCACTACTATTACTTCTCCTGCACGAGCTGCGGGGCCCACATGCACGGATACGGGAACTGCTACACCTGGGCCGGCGGCTGCGGGAAGAAGACGGTCCCGGAGGGCTCGTATACGGTGGTCCACCTGCCGATCCCCTACACAGAGAGCAGCGACTTCCTGGGCACGGGCGTCAACTATGTGGACAGCGGCGAGGCCGGCCGCGTATTCGCCTACACCGAGCCCGTGAACATGTACTACATCCCGCCGATCACCGAGTACCGCTATCGGGTGCGCAGCGCCGGGACGGGCCCGGACCCGTCCGGTACGGCCGCGGGCCCCATCCCCAACAACGACGGCCGCTATCACGGGGCGCTCTATTCCGTCACGCCGTGCGAGGGGGGCTGGACGGCCGAGATCGTCCTGTCCACCTGGGACTACTACGCGGACGCCTATGTGCGCGGGCTGAAGGTCGGCGATACGGTCATGGTGGCCTGGGAGAACTATACGGTCACCTCGGTCAGCGCCGACCAGATCGATCTGGACGGCTCCTATCATCTGACGCGCTACAACGCCGACTGGATGCACCCGGTGGACAGAGACGGCTACTGGATCGCCTGCGGTCCCAACGGCGATGTGGTCACATATCCCCTGGGGACGGACTATCTCTTCGTGCCGACGAACGCGGTCCTGATCGACAACACGAACATGGAGCAGATCCGGGTGAGCAGTCCGCAGGACCTGCTGGACCGCTACAGCCCGGGCGCGGATGAGAGCGTCCCTGTGTTCCTGGCCACATCCGGCAAACAGATCTCCAGCCTCGAGAGCATCTATCAGCCCTGAGCGCGCCTCCCCTGTCATGGCGAGGAGGGCCCTTCGGGCCCGACGTGGCCATCCGTTTCCTCCCCCTTCCCTGTCATGGCCACGCCGGCGTTGCGACGCCGGCGTGGCCATCCGTCCCCTTTCCCGCGGCCGCAGCCGCACAGGCCCAAAGGGCCTGTCATGGCGAGCCAGTGCGCACACTGGCGTGGCCATCCGTCTTCTTTCCCCGCGGCCGCAGCCGCACAGGCCCAAAGGGCCTGTCATGGCGAGACCAGTCCGCAGACTGGTCGTGGCCATCCGTCCCCCCGCGTCCCCCCCGCAAAGGAGACGGATCCCCACGTCGCTCCTGCGTCGCTCTTCGGGATGACAGGCTCTGGCGAGCCTGCGCGCCCCGCGCCTCCTCTTCACCCCTTCAT
>JAFZOC010000150.1 GCA_017550765.1 Oscillospiraceae bacterium | reverse complement strand
GTAGTTCCCCGTCTCGAGATAGTCCAGGGCGCTCTCGCCGTCATAGACCACGTCGACGGAGTAGTTGTTCTTGACCAGGATCGTCGATACGGCCCTGGCCATAGATCTCTCGTCTTCGGCATACAGAAGTCTCATGGGCTCCACCTCCGGGACAGGATGGCGGTCCGATCCCGCCGTCGTTGGGCCATTATACCACAGGCGCCGGAAAAAAGCATCTGTTTTCTCGCGGTGAAAGGATGATGGAGCGAAGGGATGAAGGGATGAAGGGATGAAGGGATGAAGGGATGAAGAAATGATGGGATGAAGGAACGAAAGAACGAAGGTCTGCTCCAACTCTTCTTCATTAGCGCAGCGACTTCATCAGCGAAGCGTCTTCATTTCTTCATGCGGCGTCAGCCGCGCTTCATGCGCGCAGCGCCAAAGGCGCTGTCATCCCGAGCCAGTGCGCACACTGGCGTGGGGATCCGTATCTCCGGGGCGCGGTATCCCCCCGCCTTCGCTCCGCTCAGGCACCCCCCTCTAGGCGAGGGGGGCCACGGGGGAAACGGATGGCCACGTCGGGCCCGATGGGCCCTCCTCGCCATGACAGGGGGGACGGCGGGAGCCCGCTTATCTCGCCATGACACGCGGCGGCGCGGGGATCTGGCGCGGGCGCGGGGCCACGGGGAAACGGATGGCCACACCAGTGCTGCGGCACTGGTTCGCCATGACAGAGGGGCACGGGCGCGGAGCGCGGAGGAGGCCCCCTTGCGTCAAGGGGGCTGTCAGCGAGCTTGCGAGCTGACTGGGGGATAAGTCCCTGCGGCCGCAGCCGCACAGCATCGCAGATGCTGTCATCCCGAGCCAGTGCGCACACTGGCGTGGGGATCCGCATCCCCGGGCCGCGGTATCCCCCCGCCTTCGCTCCGCTCAGGCACCCCCCTCTAGGCGAGGGGGGCCACGGGGGAAACGGATGGCCACACCAGTGTTGCGACACTGGTCCGCCATGACAGGGGTGGACGGCGGGAGCCCGCTTATCTCGCCATGACATGCGGGGGGCAAAGATCCACTTGAAAAGTTTTCCGATCGTGGTACAATACTTTTATTGACCATCCACGACAGGAGGACACAGCATGAGCGACCTGGAACAGAAACTGTACGACGCCGCGCTGGCGGCGGTGAAGGCGGTCTACGGCCTGGAGCCGGAGCCCGGCCAGCTGCTGATCGAGAGCCCCAAAGACCCCAGGCTGGGCGACTACGCCACGAGCCTGGCCATGAAGATGGCCCGGACCCTGCGCAAGCCCCCCCTGGAGATCGCCGAGGCCCTGGCGGGAGAGCTGCGCGCCCGGCTGCCCGAGGCCGAGAGCGTCACCGTGGCCCGGCCCGGCTTTCTGAACTTCCGCATGAAGAAGGACGCCCTCAGCGCCGTCATCGCCACGGCGATCGCCGCCGGGGACGACTACGGCAGGAACAGCTCCGGCCAGGGCAAAAAGGTCCTGGTGGAGTGGGTCTCCGCCAACCCCACCGGCGACCTGCACCGCGGCCACGCCCGCAATGCCGCCTGGGGCGACAGCCTCTGCCGCCTGCTGGAGGCCAGCGGCTACCGGGTCCTGCGGGAGTACTACGTCAACGACGCCGGCAACCAGATCGTCATGCTGGGCAAGAGCCTGGTGGCCCGCTATTTCGAGCACTTCGGCCGCGGCGCGGAGCAGCCCCTGCCCGAGAACGGCTACCACGCCGAGGACGTCCGGCAGATCGCCGAGGACATCGCCGCCGAAGAGGGCGACCGGTGGCTGGACGCCGACGAGCGGGAGCGGCTGGAGCATTTCATGGCCGTGGGCAAGGCCCGGGAACTGGACAAGATCCGCCGGGACCTGGAGCTCTACCGGGTCCGCTTCGACTCCTGGATGCACGAGACCTACTTCTACGAGGACGACATGGCCCGGATCCGCGCGGTGCTGGACCGCATGGCCGAGCTGGGCCTGACCTATGAGCAGGACGGGGCCCTGTGGTTCCGCTCCTCCCAGTACGGCGACGAGAAGGACCGGGTCCTCCGCAAGAGCGACGGGACCCTCAGCTACCTCACCCCGGACATCGCCAACCACGTCCACAAGGTGGAGCGGGGCTGGCCCTTCCTGGTGGACCTCTGGGGCGCGGACCACCACTCCTACGTGATCCGGATGCAGGCCGCCCTGACCGCCCTGGGCTACCCCCAGGGGACCCTGGCGGTGGACCTGATCCAGATGGTGCGCATGGTGGAGAAGGGCGTGGAAGTCAAGATGTCCAAGCGCACCGGCAACGCCATCACCATCCGGGAGCTCTGCGAGGACGTGGGCGTGGACGCCGCCCGCTGGTCCTTCGCCGCCAAGGACGTCTCCACCCACATGGACCTGGACCTGGACCTGCTGCGCGCCCGGGACAACGACAACCCCGTCTACTACGCCCAGTACGCCCACGCCCGCATGTGCTCGATCCTGTCCAATCCCAAGATGCCCCCCTTCGTCCCCCGGGAGCAGTACGACCGGCTCCACGAGGAGAAGGAGCTGCAGCTGCTGAAGCTGATCGGCCAGTTCCCCGACGTGGTGGCCGAGGCCGCCGCCCTGCGCAAGCCCAACAAGCTCACCGACTACATCCTGGGCCTGGTGAAGATCTTCCACGCCTACTACAACAGCGTCAAGGTCTACGAGCCCACGGATCCGGACCTGACCCAGCAGCGCCTGGGCCTGATCGTGGCGCTGAAGACCGTGCTGCGCAACGCCCTGGCCCTGGTGGGCGTGAGCGCCCCCGAGAGCATGTGAGCCGGGCCGGGGACGGAGAAGACGGATCGGCACGCGAGCCCCCCGGCCGCCTTGCCTGTCATGGCGAGAAAAGCGGGCCCCGCCGCCGCACCAGGATCCCACCCGCGTGTCATGGCGAGGAGGGCCCCACGGGCCCGACGTGGCCATCCGTCTCCCCACAAGCCCCCCGGCCGCCTTGCCTGTCATGGCGAGAAAAGCGGGCCCCGCCGCCGCACCAGGATCCCACCCGCGTGTCATGGCGAGCCAGCGTCGC
>JAFZOC010000149.1 GCA_017550765.1 Oscillospiraceae bacterium | reverse complement strand
CGCGGCCGGGGCCGGGCGGGCCGGGCGGGCCGTCCCTACGGTCTGTGAGGGATCAGCGTCGGTCTGGTAGACCAGTCTCGGTCCGGGTCCGCCGCGCGCATCAGCAGCGCGTCTCCCAGGCCCTCTCTGAGCCGCTGCCGGTCGAGCGCAGCCCGATCCATCTGGTCCGGCTGCTCCGGGCCTGTCTCATCCCAGCGGAAACCGTCCAGGAACACGAGCTCATCCTCCTGCCGCAGGCCTTGGAACAAGCTCCTCCACCGCCATGTGCAGCGATGCCGGATCGGCATCGCGCCATGGATCGCCAGGGTCCAGACCAGCGGGAAGAGCACATGATAGGGCGTGGGCGGCACAGGCTCCTGCCGGGCCTCGAACTCCCGGGGACCAAAGTCCGGCTCCGTCCAGGGCTCAGTCCGCCTTGCGACGGGATGGCCGAATGCGGACAGGGAGATATAGGTGCGGTAGGGGCAGTTGCGTTCCACCGCTCCCAGGAGATGCCCGTTGGACGCGTCCCGTTCCAGCAGGGATCTCCGGACCTTGCCGGCCATATCCGACCAAGGCTTCTCATCCAGCGCCAGAGATCCGCCGTCGGGCCGGTCGCCGCGGCGCAGGAAGAGCGAGCGTGTCTCCCGCTGATCCTCGGCGCACACGTCGCGCCCCTCCGGGAAGAGGCCGTACTTGTTGCTGGAACTTCTGTCGGCCTCGTCCAGGATCAGGTCCGCTTTGCTCACGATCAGCGCGACCGGCGGGATCTTGCGTCCCCTGGCGATCAGACGACCCTTCAACTCGGCCAGGATGATGCAGAGCTCTATGCCGCCGTTCCCCCGGAAGAAGGCCGTTCGGTCATCCGTCGCGCCGTCGGCCGCGCCCTGGTCGAGCCCGTAGGCGGCGACCTTGTCCACGGTCAGCCAGATACAGTCGATATGGGTCAGGATGTCCGCAGTCCGGACGAACAGCTCCGGGAGCGCCCCTCCACTGCTCGTCCAGATCTCCCCCGGAAGATCGATGAAGGTCAGGACGCGGGACTCCTCGCCGGCGAGGACCTGAAGGGATAAGGTCCCCCCGTTGGACCTGGTCTCGACCGGTGTTTTGTTGAGCACGAAGCCCCTGGTGAAAGACGCGAGCTCTCTCTCGACCTCTTTCATCGCGTCATCGCCCCTGAAATACCGCAGGCGCAGGCCCAGATCGGCATAGCGCCCGGAGCGCAGCGCCTCGATCATGGAGAACAGGACGCTGCTCTTCCCCGAGCGGGGGCCGCCGAACAGGGCTATGACGATCTCTTCCCCGCGGCCGACCGCCCAGCCCAGAGGGCTCCCGCAGTGGGGGCAGGCCCGCAGATAGCCCAGCATCTTCCCGTCCGGGTCGCTGAAGGGATCGCCGTTCTCGTCCTCGATGTGGTCCAGGACCAGATCCTCGCCCGCTCTTTCGAAGAGGACGCGGATCTTTTTGGAGAAGACCGGGTCGTTCCCATGCTCCTGCAACAGCCGGTCCAGGCCCTGCCGGAACGCCTCACGCTCCTGCTCGGACATGTCGCTGACCGCCATTTCAAAGGCGCTATCCCGGCCGCCGCCGGAGAAGCCTTGGACCGCCTGGCTCAGCGTCAGCTGCAGGACGCCCTGCGCCTCCAGCTCCGACGGCATAGAGAGGCTCTCCCCCATGGCCGACCGGATCTGAGCCGGCGTGAACAGGAAGAGCCTGCCCGAGCGCCTTTTGTCATAGAAGTATCTGCACAGTTCATTGTGGACACTGCCGATCGTATCGGATGCCGCGACCTGTCCGGTACCCATCCTGTCCGCGATCTCGCCGATCCTGTCGACGATCTCCTCTCGCGCGATGGCCGAAAGGTCCGCCGCGATATCGGTCACCGGGTGCTTGTTCTTGCATACAGGACAAAAGAACTCCATCTGTGGCCCTCCCTTTTGATCCGTTGGTTTTTTCTGTCGGTCTGGCTCCGCACGGCCCTGCAGGGCCCGGAGCGCCCCGGGCCTTCCGCCCGGGAGGGGGCTCTATCCGCCGTCTGCAGACGGCGTGGGGGCGTCGCCCCCGGTCCGGCGGAGCTCCGCCGGGGATATCCAAAGGTCATGTGCCAAGGTCATGTGCCAAGGGTCCCCCGGCCTTTGGCCGGGGCGCGGCGGGGCCGGCGGGGGCGGGGCGGCGAGACGCCGATCTCCGTCCGCGCCGGCCTCTCCCTGCGCGGTGGGCACAGGGAGGAGCTCAGGTCTCCTCTTTCAGGGGGAGAAGTCCAGGTCTCCTCTTTCGCTGGGGAGAAGTCCAGGTCGTCTCTTTCAGGGGAGGGGCTCAGGTCTTCTCTTTCAGGGGGAGCTCCTGGTCGTCCGAGCTCAGGAGCAGGTCTCCCCGGTCGCGCCAGAACCAGAAGCTGTTGCCCGCCTCCTGCTGGGCGTCCCAGAACAGCGGGACCGTGTGCCCGCCCTGCTCGGCCCAGATGCGGCCGTTCCAGCGGCGGGGGCAGTTGCTCTCGATCGTCAGGTGGAGCCATTTCCCCTCCCGCGTCAGCGTGTACGACAGCCGGGGGCGATAGGTCCGGTTCTCCACCCGGATCGGATAGGGCTCACGAAAGCTCCCCAGCGTGACGCCGTTGCGCCCGATCGCCTCGAAGCGGAGCTCATAGTTCCCGAACAGAGGCAGGGGATGGGAGTGTTCCGATCGCTTGGTGCGGGAGAACTCCACCCGGTACAGATCCGCGGGGATCTCCTCCCCGGTCAGCGGGTCCTTGCCGCAGAGAGTCACGCGGACAGCCTCCACGCCCGGGGTCGAACCGTTCCAGCCGCTGCTCATGTCCAGCATCCCGCCGTCCGCCGTGCAGGAGAAGCTGCGGAAAGCCTTTGCCAGGGCCATCATCGTCTCATCCATAGGACCTCATCTCCTCGGGACCTGGATCGGTCTCTGCATCAGCGCCACCACCAGCTGCTCCGTCATGCCCTGCAGGGGCACGATCTCCCGGACCATCTGGTCGATGCTCTTCTTCGCCTCTTCACAGGAGGCCTGACTGCAGATCCAGGCCATCACATAGTAGCTGTTGCGAATGCCCGCGTTCGTATAGAGGTCGCGCAGCATGGCGGCGGTCCAGCCGTCCTCGGCCACGCTCAGTTCCTCGTCCTTCAGTTCGCCGCAGCGGTCCCAGCCGATCTTCACGCGCTCGCCGCTCTCGCTCAGCTTGCAGAAATCCCGCAGGCTCCGGTCCCAGTCCTGCAGCGTGCGCAGGGCTGTGGGCATCTGCTCATCCACCCGGGCGCGCAGCCAGGCGGCCACCGGCTCCAGCATGGCGCCGCACAGCATCTCCCGCGCGGCGGAGCGGTAGAGCTCGTTCACGCCTTTGAACTTGTCCTCGATCGTATCCGCCGACAGATGCCGGACCGACACTTTCGCGCGCTGCGCGTTCCGCGCCTTCTCCAGTTCCCCCTTGGGGTCATGACGGCGGGCGAGCTCCTGCACGGCGTCCCGCAGCCGGACCGGGACCTCCATCATGGGCAGATGGAACAGGGCCTCCGCGATCCGATCCCGGGCCTGGACCATGGCCTGCTGGAAAGCCGGCGTCTTCCCCGTCCTGGCGATCCAGGCGTTCAGGGTGTCCTCGAAGCGATGGGTACCGTAGAGCTCTTCCGCCAGCTCCTCCAGCTTGATCTGCCGCTCGCGGGCGAACAGGTCCAGGCTGCGCCGGACCTTCTCTTTCCCCGTGTTGCAGAAAGGCCGGTCGGTGAAGGCGGGCACATATTCCTCCAGCTGGCGCACGCTGCGCTGCAGCGTCTCCTCCATGACCTTGGGGAGAGCTTCCGCAGAGAGGCTGTGCTGCCAGAAGTCCGAGGACGCCAGCAGCTTCGCCGCCAGCGCCTGCTGGGAGGCGGAATAGGTCTCCACCCGGAGCTTCAGCAGGCTCTTGCCCTGCAGGGACGGCTCATCCTTGGCCAGAAGGATGAGGGCCCACATGACGGCCTCCTCCGCAGCCGGGCCGGGGAAGGCCAGTTCCCTGTCGCCGCAGCGCAGCCAGAGCACCGGGCCCTCTTCGTCGGGACAGGGGGCCATGTACAGGCTGAGCTCCATCTCCGCAGGCTGCCCTTCGCCGCGGATATCCAGAGGGGTCTGGGCAAAAGCTG
>JAFZOC010000148.1 GCA_017550765.1 Oscillospiraceae bacterium | reverse complement strand
GCGCGCATGCGGCGGAAGAGGTCCAGGCTCTCCTCGACGGGACGGTCGCGCCAGGGGCTGACGGCGGGACGGGTGGTATCTCCCCGGTACTCTTTGAACTGCTCGGGCGTCAGTTCGCAGACGTAGGCCAGGCCCTTCTGGATGAGCTCGATGGCGTACTCGTAAGTCTGCTCGAAATAGTCCGATCCGTAAAAGAGCCGGTCGCCCCAGTCAAAGCCCAGCCAGTGGATGTCCTCCTGGATGGCGTTGACGTACTCGGCGTCCTCTTTGGCGGGATTGGTATCGTCGAAGCGCAGGTTGCAGATGCCGCCGAAATGTTCCGCGGTGCTGAAGTCTATGGTCAGCGCCTTGCAGTGACCGATGTGCAGATAGCCGTTGGGCTCAGGCGGGAAGCGGGTATGGACCTGCATGCCGTAGCAGGATCCGCCCTCTGAGATATCTTCCTGCACGAAAGTCTCGATGAAATTCCTTGCGTTGTCTTCCATGGATATCCTCTCCATCCGTACAAAAAATACGTATGTGATGATATCACATCCTTCGCCCGAACGCAACAGGGAACGGCTTTTCGGCAAAGCTTTTTTCGCGTCGCTTTTCTGGTTGAAACTTATCCGGAGAAAGTGTATAATGAAGTACTTGATGAACGTTGAGGAGCACTGTGCGATGGATAGCTGCGAGACGGATCGTGAGCCTGCGCCATGGGGACGCACGGCTTCGACGCTCGCCAGATCTGGAGACGAGGGACAGAGGGAAGGAACATGCAGGATAAGATCTTCATCAAAGGCGCACGCGAGAACAATCTAAAGAACATCGACCTCTCCATCCCACGGGATGAGCTGGTGGTGATCACCGGCCTCTCCGGCAGCGGGAAGTCCAGTCTCGCCTTCGACACCATCTACGCCGAGGGCCAGCGGCGCTATGTGGAGAGCCTGAGCTCCTACGCGCGGATGTTCCTGGGGCAGATGGACAAGCCCGATGTGGACTATATAGACGGGCTCTCGCCGGCGATCTCCATCGACCAGAAGACCACGTCGAAGAACCCGCGGTCCACCGTGGGCACCGTCACGGAGATCTATGACTATCTGCGTCTGCTCTGGGCACGGATCGGCGTGCCCCACTGTCCCAAGTGCGGGCGCGAGATCCGTCAGCAGAGCATCGACCAGATCGTAGATCAGATCCTGGCGCTGCCGCAGGGGAGCAGGATCCAGATCCTGGCGCCGGTGATCCGGGGGAAGAAGGGCGAGCACGTGAAGGTCCTGGAAGACGCCAGGCGCTCCGGCTATGTGCGCGCCAGGATCGACGGGACGATCTGGGACCTGTCGGAACAGATCGCATTGGAGAAGAATAAGAAGCACGATATCGAGATCGTGGTGGACCGGCTCGTGGTCAAACCGGAGATCTCCCGCCGTCTCACCGACTCCGCCGAGACGGCCCTGGCTCTGGCCGGCGGGCTCCTGCTCGTGGACCTGCCGGCGGAGGACAGGCAGATCGCTTTCTCCCAGAACTACGCCTGCGAACACTGCGGCATCTCGATCGAGGAGCTCACGCCCAGGCTCTTTTCCTTCAACAACCCCCACGGCGCCTGCCCCAAGTGTACCGGTCTGGGGATGCAGATGCTCATCGACCCGGCCCTGATCATCCCGAACCCGAACCTGAGCATCCTGGACGGCGCGATCACGGCCAGCGGCTGGGGGAACGTCAGGGGCGACACCATCTCCAAGATGTATTTCGACGCGCTGGCGAAGCGCTATCACTTCAAGCTCACAGATCCGGTCAAGGACATCCCGCCGGAAGGCCTGGATGCGATCCTGTACGGCACGAAGGGCGAAGCTCTTCAGCTGCGCTACGAGCGGAGCGAGGGCTTCGGCGTCATCCGCCGGGAGTTCGAGGGCATCGTTAACAACCTGGAGCGGCGCTACCACGAGACCCAGAGCCCGGCCATGCGGGCGGATATCGAGGAATGCATGTCCGAGACGCCCTGCCCGGAATGCCAGGGGAGACGCCTGAAAAAGTCCGCTCTCGCCGTGACAGTGGGCGGGATGAACATCGCGCAGTTCACAGAGCTCTCCGTGGTGGATGCCCTAGCCTTCGTGGAGAGCCTGCAACTGACAGAGAAAGAGCTGCTGATCGCAGCCCAGATCCTGAAAGAGATCCGCGCGCGGCTCGGCTTCCTGCAGAGCGTCGGTCTGGGCTACCTGACCCTGTCTCGGACGGCGGCGACCCTTTCCGGCGGCGAGAGCCAGCGGATCCGTCTGGCCACCCAGATCGGATCGAGCCTGATGGGCGTCCTCTATATCCTGGACGAACCCAGCATCGGGCTCCATCAGCGCGATAACGCCAAGCTCCTGAAGACCCTGCGTCAACTCCGGGACCTGGGGAACACCCTGATCGTGGTGGAACACGACGAGGAGACCATGCGCGCGGCGGACTACGTGATCGACATCGGCCCGGGCGCCGGCATCAACGGCGGCCGCGTGGTGGCGGCCGGCAGCATCGAGGACATCTGCGCCTGCCCGGAGTCCATCACAGGGCAGTATCTCAGCGGGAAGAAACGCATCCCGGTCCCGACCGAGCGGCGGAAAGGGAACGGGAAGCGCCTGACGATCCGCGGCGCCCGGGAGAACAATCTCAAGGGCATCGACGTGGACATCCCCCTGGGGATGCTGGTCTGCGTCACGGGCGTCTCGGGCAGCGGGAAATCCTCCCTCATCAACGAGATCCTATATAAGGTCCTGGCAGTGGAGAAGAACCGCAGCAAGGTCCGTCCGGGACGCTGCGACGGGATCGAGGGGCTGGCGTATGTGGACAAGGTCATCGCCCTGGACCAGAGCCCCATCGGGCGCACGCCGCGCTCGAACCCTGCCACCTATACGGGCGTCTTCAACGATATCCGCGATCTTTTCGCCTCGACCCAGGACGCCCGTGTCCGGGGCTATAGCCAGGGCCGCTTCTCCTTCAACGTGAAGGGCGGTCGCTGCGAGGCCTGCTCCGGCGACGGCCTGCTGAAGATCGAGATGCACTTCCTGCCGGATGTGTACGTCCCCTGCGACGTGTGCGGCGGAAGACGCTACAATCGGGAGACGCTGGAAGTCCGCTACAAGGGGAAGAACATCGCGGACGTGCTGGATATGACGGTGGAGGAGGCCTGCTCCTTCTTTGCCAGCCAGCCGAAGATCCTGAGCAAGATCCAGACCTTGTACGACGTGGGCCTGGGCTATATCAAACTGGGCCAGTCCAGCACCACGCTGTCCGGCGGCGAAGCCCAGCGGGTGAAGCTCGCGACCGAGCTCTCCAAGCGCAGCACCGGCAGCACGGTCTATGTGCTGGACGAGCCGACCACCGGCCTGCACATCGCGGACGTGCACCGCCTGATCGATATCCTGTCCCGCCTCGTCGA
The DNA here is from genome assembly GCA_017550765.1 of Oscillospiraceae bacterium. The sequence continues at coordinate 13,283 of JAFZOC010000148.1, read as the reverse complement.
TGCGGGCAACACCGTCGTTGTGATAGAGCACGATCTGGATGTGATCAAAGTCGCCGACCATATCATCGACCTGGGGCCGGAGGGCGGCGACGCGGGCGGGACCTTGGTCTTCGCCGGGACCCCGGAAGACTGTGCCCGCTGTGAGGCGAGCTATACCGGACAGTATCTGAGACCGCTGTTGGGATGAGCGGGAGGAGGGAGCGCCTATGGATCAGGAGAGAGAGCTGACCGAGATCAGCGGCGTCGTAGACTCCGTGATCTACAAGAACGAAGAGAACGGCTATACGATCCTGCGCCTGCGCGATGGCAACGGCGAGATCCTGACTGCGGTGGGGACGATCCCCTATGCGGCCCCCGGCGAGACCATGTTCCTGACCGGGAACTGGAGCACGCACAGCGTCCACGGACAACAGTTCAAAGTAGAGCTGTCTCAGCGGATGATGCCCACCGACGAAGCCGCGATCTATGCCTATCTCGCCTCCGGCGCGATCCGCGGCATCGGCCCGGCCACTGCGTCGCTGATCGTCCACAAGTTCGGGAAAGACAGCCTGGACGTGATCGAGAACGAGCCGGAAAAGCTGGCGCAGATCAAAGGGATCAGCAGCGCGAAGGCCGAGCAGATCGGCAAGCAGTTCCGACAGCAGGTGGGCGTGCGGCGCCTGATGGAGTTCATCTGCTCTTTCGAGCTGCGTCCGATCTTGGCCATGCGCATGTACCGCTTCTATGGCGACAAAGCGCTGACCCTCCTGCGGGAAGACCCGTATCTCCTTGCGTCCTCCCACATCGGGGGGACCTTCTACGAGGCTGACCGCCTGGCCATGGAGCTGGGCGCAGACGAGCGGGACAAGAGCCGGCTGAAAGCGGCGATCCTCTTTGAACTGAAACACAACCTGAACAACGGTCACTGTTTCATCCCCCGGGAGAAGCTGGTGGCCGCGACCGCGGAGCTGATCCGCGTGGAGCCGGAGACGATCGACCGATGCATCGAGGAGCTGATCGAGCAGAGGCTCCTGGTGTGTGAAGAGATCGTGGGGCTGCAAGCCTGCTATCTCCCGGATATCTACGAGGCGGAGCGTTCCGCGGCGGAGCGCCTCGCGCGGATGTGCCGTCGCAGCTATCATTCCCCTGTGGACGTCCAGCGGCTCATCGAGAAAGTGGAGCGCAGGCAGCAGATCCACTATGCTGAGCTCCAGAAGAAGACCCTGGACCTGGCGCTGGAGCAGCAGGTCGTGGCGATCACCGGCGGCCCCGGGACCGGCAAGACCACGACGATCCGCGCGATCCTGGCGATGTTCGACCAGATGGGCATCGACACGCTCCTCACAGCCCCCACCGGGCGCGCCGCGAAGCGCATGACGGAGCTCACCGGACGCGAGGCGTCCACTGTGCATCGGCTCCTCGGCGCGAAATTCGACGAGGACGGCGAGCACGTGATCTTCACCAAGAACGAGGACGACCAGCTGGACTGTGGCGCGGTGATCCTGGATGAATGCTCCATGGTGGACATCCTCCTGATGGACGCGCTCCTGAAGGCGATATCAGAGGATACCAGGCTGATCTTGGTCGGTGACGCCGACCAGCTCCCCTCGGTGGGTCCGGGCAACGTGTTCTCCGCCGTGATCCGCAGCAACGTGATCCCCACGGTCCGTCTGACGGAGATCTTCCGTCAGAACGAGGGCAGCCGCATCGTGCGCAACGCCCATATGATCGACCGCGGCGAGCACCCGGACTTCTCGGAGAACGCGGGCGACGTCTTTCGCCTGAAACGTCTGCAGGCCTCTTCGACGGCGGAGACGATCGTTGAGCTCTGTGCGGCGCGGCTCCCGGGCAAGATGGGGATCCCCTCGTCGGAGATCCAGGTCCTGAGCCCAACACGCAAAGGAGAGCTCGGCACGGTGGAGCTCAACAAGCGTCTGCAGGCCGCGCTGAACCCGCCTTCCAGGGAGAAACGGGAAAAGAGCTTCGGGGACGTGGTCTTCCGGGAGGGAGACCGGGTCATGCAGATCAAGAACGATTACGATCTGCTCTGGCACGACGAGAGCGAGACAGTCACCGGCATTGGCGTCTTCAACGGGGACATCGGTAGGATCCTGGAGATCGACCCGGACGCCGAGAACATCACGGTGGACCTGGACGGACGGATCGCCCAGTATGGCTTCGACGCACTGATCGAGCTGGAGCATGCCTGGGCCATCACGGTCCACAAAGCCCAGGGGAGCGAGTATCGGGCGGTGATCCTGGCGCTGGGGCCCAGCGCGCCGATGCTCATGAGCCGGGACGTGCTCTACACGGCGGTGACGAGGGCGCGGGAACTGCTGGTCATGGTCGGGGACGAGAGCATCGCCCATCGCATGATCGACAACTATCTGCCGCGGAAACGCTACTGCGCGCTGCGGATCCGTCTGCAGCTCCTCAGCAAGCGTACATAGGCCGTCATACGCGTAAACATCACGATATGATGGATGGGAACAGACGGGACTGACTGATACGGAGGTGTGTACAGTGGACAGCTTGACGGACTATATCCTTTGGATGCGAGACCTATCATTCTCTGCGATGCCGTTCCAGGATGTTGACGCGCTGATCTTGAGCATGCTATCCTATTTCGACTTCGATCCGGCTTTTGAGCGGGCGGAGACGGACGAGATCCGCCTCCGTGACTGCGCGGGCATGATCGCGGAGGGACAGGTCCGTGTGCATATCGCCGGCAAGGACCTGGGCTACGAGGCCTTCTTCCGCGCGGCTGTGGAGTCCGAACGATACGGGGCGCTGCGCATGCGGGAGTATGCGGAACTCTACCGCGTCGAGCCGCCGCTCCAGTTCTCCGCCGTCACGTTCCGGGGGCCGAGCTTCTCCTTTATCGCCTATCGGGGTACGGACGATACCCTGGCCGGATGGAAGGAGGATTTCATGATCGGCTCCACCGTGACGGAGGCCCAGGAGCTCGCGCGGGACTACGCCCTGCGCAACATCACAGGGGAAGGGGACTGGTACATCGGCGGGCATTCCAAGGGCGGCAATCTCGCGCTCTACGCGGCCTGTTCGCTGCCGGAAGAACAGTGGGCCATGATCCGAAGGGTCTATCTCCTGGACGGTCCCGGCTTGTGCGCCGAGGTCATGGGGGAGGACTGCGTGGGGCGCGTAGCTTCCCAGACGACGCGCATCGTGCCCCAGTTCTCGGTGATCGGCGGGCTCTTCGCGCCGGAGATCCCGGATACGCGCATCATCAGATCCTCCGCCAGCGGGATCTTGCAGCACAGTCTGTGCAGCTGGGGCATCGACCACGGCCGTCTCGCGCTGGCGAAGGAGAGCGACCCGCGCAGCGCCTGGCTCAACGATCTGCTGGCCCGTTGGATCGACGGGATCAGCCAGGAGGACCGCGTCGTCTTCGTCAACGAGCTCTTCGACGCGCTCTCCGCCGGCGGGGCAGAGACTTTGGACGATATCGAGGACAAGGGCGTCGGCAGCTTTGAGGCGATCCTGGTCCGGCTCATGAGCTCCAGCGAGATCACCAAGAAGACGATCTACGACCTCCCACGTCGCGCGCTCTATGGCGGATACTACGACGAGATCACGCGGAAGGGCCTGGGCGCCTGGCTCTGGGACCGCTATCTGGACAAACTGTCGTCAAAGGCGGAGAAGGGAGCTGAGATCGGCGATGATATATGACATCACCCAGGAGCTCTTCACCTGCGAGGTCTATCCGGGCGACCCGGCGCCACGCTCCGAGCGTCTCGCGTCGCTGGCGCAGGGGGACGTCTGCAACCTGACCGCCTTCTCCATGTGCGCCCACAATGGGACCCATCTGGATGCGCCGGCGCACTTCATACCGGACGGGAAGACCGTCGATCAGATCGGGCCGGAGCGCTGTTTCGGGCCTGCCTACGTGGCTGAGCATCAGGGACCTCTGCACGCTGAGGACGCGCGGAGGATCATGGTGCGCGCGGCGACCGGCGGCGCGGGGGAACGGATCCTGCTCAAGGGCGACCTGGTGGTGATGGAAGACGCGGCGGAGATCTTCGCCGCGGCGGGGATCTTCCTGCTGGGGAACGAGTCGCAGACCGTGGGGCCGTCGGACGCGCCCGCCCGGGTCCACCGGATCCTGCTGGGCGCGGACGTGGTCCTGCTGGAGGGGATCCGCCTTGCACAGGTCCCTGAGGGGGCATACCTGTTGAGCGCGCTGCCTCTGAATCTGGGCGGCAGCGACGGCGCGCCCTGCCGTGCAGTCCTATGGGACGGGCAGGGCTAGACCAAGAGTATGACAAGACCGTGAACTTTATAAATATTGGCAAACGCGCAGGGAAGAGCGATCCTCCCTGCGCGTTTGCCATGATCGGGTCGGGATCTGCTCCATCGGATGGTGCGCAGAAGAACGCCGCAGGCTGACTGATCCGTGTCCTGATGGTCTAAGGTCTTGTTCCGGTGACAAGACAAGGCCCGATCCCGGTCGGCGCCAGGGCCGAGGAAAGGTTATTAGCCGGCGGGATCTTTTCCTTTTCTCCATAAAAATGGTACGAATGGGTGATAGATATCTCCGATCTGACGTGCTATCCTTAAAAAGGAAAAATGTGGGGTAGGGGAAACTGCGCTGTTTCAGCAGGCGCCTGCCCTGTATCAGATCCCGCATCTGCAAGAAGACCGAGCAGACCGGGATCAGTCGAGATCATAAGGAGGAAACGCGTATGACCCGCAAACTGCTGAGCCTGTTCCTGGTCCTGGCGATGCTGTTCTCCCTGTTCCCCAGCGCTGCGCTGGCGGAAGGGGAGGGGACGATCGCCCCGGTAGAGGACCCTGCCCCAGCGGAGGAGCCGATCCCCACCGACCCCGCCCCTGAGGACGGCGGCGAGATCGTGCCTGTCGGCCCCGATGACCCTGCGGAGCCTGAGCCCGAGGAGCCGGACGATCCCGACCCTGAGCCGGACTATCCGGACGCGCTCCCGCCCGAGGACGAGAGCGACGAGCCCGCGTCGTCCTCCGGCAGCTGCGGCGACGACCTGACCTGGACGCTCTCGGACGCCGGGGTGCTGACCATCTCCGGCACCGGCGCCATGGGGGACTATACCAGCTCTTCGCCCGCGCCCTGGTACGCCGACCGCACCAGCATCAAACGCGTGGTGATCAACAGCGGCGCCACGACCATCGGCAGCGCTGCGTTCTATGAGTGTTCGGCGGTCACCAGCATCTCGATCCCCGGCACCGTGACGAGCATCGGCAACCGGGCCTTCTGGGGATGCTCCACGCTCACGAGCATCACGATCCCGGCCTCCGTGACCACGATCGGCAGCGGCACGGGCAACGGCTTCGTCTTCAACTATTGTACGAGCCTGACCACGATCACGGTCAACTCGTCCAACCAGACCTTCGCTTCGGTCAACGGTGTGCTGTTCAACAAGAGCAAGACCCAGCTGCGCGTCTGCCCCGCCGGTAAGAGCGGCAGCTATACCATGCCGGACAGCGTCACGTCGATCGCCGCGGACGCCTTCATAAGGTGTGCCAATATCACGTCCGTGACGTTCTCCTCGAAGCTGACGACGATCAACAGCGAGGCCTTCTGCTACTGCACGGGCCTCAGCTCTGTGACGCTCCCGCGCACGGTGACGAGCCTCGCTTCCCGGGCCTTCGGCTTCTGCTCGGGTCTGAGCAGCATTACCTTCCTGGGCAACGCGCCTTCGATCAACGCCTACGCCTTCACCGGCGTGACCGCCACGGCGTCCTATCCCGGCGGTTTTGCCAGCTGGACCTCGGACAAGCTGCAGAACTACGACGGTACCCTCACCTGGTCGTCGCTCCCCTCGGGCGAATGCGGTGCGGAGGGGGACGACCTGCTCTGGGTGCTGGACAGCTCCGGGAAGCTGTCGATCTTCGGCAGCGGCGAGATGGCGAGCTGGTCCTCCGGCGGCGCGCCCTGGTACAGCAGCCGCAGCCAGATCCTCTCGGTAGAGATCCGCGGCGCCACGACCATCGGCAGCTACGCCTTCGGAAGCTGCACCAAGCTCGCGACGGTGGACTACGGCAGCGACCTGACCACCATCGGCGCCAATGCCTTCTATAACTGCTATGCCAACACGAGCCTTGCGATCCCGGCCACGGTGACGAGCCTCGGCAACTACGCGTACTACTACAACAGATCCGCCACCGCCGTGTCCATCCCTGCCTCGGTGACCAGCATCGGCAACTTCGCCTTCACCTACTGCGGCGCGGTGACGAGCTTCACGGTGGATGGGGCCAACACAGTCTATTGCGCCCAGGACGGCGTGCTCTTCAACAAGGACATGACCCGGCTGATCCATTATCCCGCCGGGAACGCGCGCACGTCCTACACGGTGCCTGACACGGTCACGAGCCTTGGGGCCTATGCCTTCGGCCAGGCGAAGAACCTGACCAGCCTGGATCTGAACAAGATCACGTACCTCTCCGCCGGCGCCCTCCGGAGCTGTGAAGGCCTGACCACCGTCACCATCCCGGATACGGTCACCTCCATCGGTCAGGACGCCTTCAGCACCTGCACCCACCTGCAGAGCGTCGTATTCGGCGCCGGTGTGAGCTCCCTGGCGAACAAGCTCTTCGTTGGGTGCTCGGCCCTGACGGAGCTGACCTTCCGGGGGAACGCCCCCGCCATCAACGCAGAAGCCTTCTACGGCGTCACCGCCACGGCATACTATCCGCGGAACAACGACACCTGGACTTCGGACAAGTTCCAGAACTACGGCGGGACCATCACCTGGGTGCAGGAAGTGACGCGCTACGACGTTTGGATCGACGGCGTACAGGTGACCAGCGAGAACATGGACGACGTGCTCGGCAACGGCGTGTTCTGCTACACCGGCTCCACCAACGTCTATATCAACGGGGATTACACCGGCAGCGCCGACGCGCTGATCGAGTTTGGCCAATATTTCGCCTGTCTGGAATTCACCGGGGACTACACGCTGCGCACGACCAGCACGGCCGCCGACGCCGTGGTGGTGCGCTGCTCGGGCCGTCTGACCATAGACGGCGGCCACCACGCGACGCTGATCGGCAACGGCGGCGCGAACAGCTGCGGCATCCAGACCGAGGAAGGCGGCTTCCTGCTCTATCAGAGCAGCCTGGATATCTACAACGTGGCCTACGGCATCCGCTGCATCGGCAGCGACAACGTCGCGGCGCGGTTCGAAGAAGCCGACCTCGTGATCAACGCGACGGAGAAGGCCGTCTCCGCCTTCAGGGGCGGCGTGACGCTGACGGGCTGCGTATACGCTGATCCCGCCTACGCCTCGGTGGACAACGGCAACGTGGGCGTGGACAATATCCAGACCGACGGCTTTGCCGTCAGCAAGTACCTGGAGATCTCCACCCGGGGCTACGATCTGATCATCAACGGCATCCGCGTCACGGAGGACAACCGTGGCGACGTCTGGGGCAACGGCGAGTTTTATTATGATCCCGGCACGGATACCCTGAACATCTACGGCAGCTTCGACGCGACAGACACCTGGGGCACATGGCAGTACTTCCGGGACCAGCCCATCATCGACAACAGCATCGACGGCCTGACCATCAAGCTGTCTGGCGACGCGACGCTCACCTGCGGGCTGGAGAACTACATGAGTTACATCCCCGCCATCCGCAGCGACGGCGATCTGACCATCCTGGGCACGTCGGGCATGGAGCATCCCATGCTGTCGCTGACGAACTCGACATCCGGCGGCGGCACCTTTGACGGCATCCACATGGTCCACGGCGATCTGGTGCTGGAGAACGTCGACCTGCGCATCAACGTCCTCGGCAAGACCCTGTTCGGCCACGGCCTGGTGGGCCTGAACGACGACTGCAGCGTGACCTTCCGCGACATGTTGGCACAGATCCAGTGCGATTACGGCGCCGACGACATCACCCCCGCCGCGCTGACGGGCTTCGTGGGCGGCGTCGACTTCGAGAACTGCGCCATTTTGAACGCGGGTGTGACCGTTACGGATGGATCTGCATATAAAGACGGCGCGCTCTACAGCAGCCTGGATATCGCCACGGGCGTGTATGATCTGTATATCGAAGGGACGCGGCTCTATGACGGCGATCTGGACAGGTTCTGGTGCTCTTACGATCCTGCCGCGAACACCCTGACGATCGACCTTGGGGGCAGCTTTACCAGCAGCACGATGCCCCTCATCGAGAACCACATCCCGGGGCTGACCGTCTATGTGGAGAATACGACGAAGCTCTCCAGCTCAGCCAGCGCATTGACCGGGCTCATCGAGAGCGATGTGGACATGACGATCCGCTCCGCCTCTCTTGGAGAGTCCGTCGCCTGCTTGACGCTCAACCATTCCGGGCTCGTGGGAAGCGGCATTTCCATGAAGAACGGCGCCGTTCTGACGCTGGACAGGACCCGGCTGGTGCTGAATACCAGCGTGCTGGGCGCGGAGGGAGCGGCGCTCCGCGTCGTCGACTCCACCCTGGAAGTGGACACTGTGCTCAGTTGGGGCGTCTACGGCTTTACCGGCGGGATCACCCTGATCGGCTGCAGGCTCCTGGAACCGGAAAACGGCAGGATCCTGGACGGCGCGATCTATAAGCCCGACGGAACGACCGCCGCCAACAGCGTCACGATCCTCGCCAGCAGCTACGATCTCTGGATCGACGGGACTTGGGTCGCCTCCGGAAACAAGGACGACGTCCTGGGCGACGGGAGCTTCTCCTACGATCCGTACGACAACACCCTCACGATCCATAAGAGCTATTTCTCCGGAGACTACAACACATTGATCCACAACTGGATCCCCGGGCTGACGATCGCCGTCCCGGCGGACGTCACCCTGACCAGCACCTGGGGCGAGGAGGGCTCCTGTCTGATCTGCAGCGAGAGCGACTTGAGCATCACCGGCCCCGGCAAGCTGACCCTGCATGGCAGCGGTCTTGCAAACAGCACAGGCGTGAGCGTGAAGGGAGAAAACGAGGCGCTGCGCCTGTTGGACGCCGACGTGGTGGTGGAGAACGTCGCCTACGGCGTCTCCGGCGCGGACGACGTCCAGCAGAGCCTACTGGCGAACAATTCCAAGCTGGCCGCCACGGCCACGGCGGCAGCGATAACGAAGTTCCGCGCGGGACTGGATCTGAACGGCTGCGAAGTGATCTTCCCGCACAATTACCGGATGGACGCTGACGGCACCGTCTGCGACTCGAGCGGCACACCCGCGCCCTTCGTGCGGATCGGCACGGACTACTACCGCACGGTGACCTACGACGTGCAGGGCCACGGGACGGCCCCGGCGGCGCAGACGGTGGCCCATGGCTCGACCGCGACACGGCCCGCCGATCCCACGGAAGATGGCTGGCTCTTCGACGGCTGGTACACGGACGCCGCCTGCACCAACGCTTACGATTTCGCGGCGCCGGTCATGGCGAACATCACCCTCTATGCCAAGTGGATCAAGCTCTATGAGCTCTGGGTCGGCCACATCCAGGTGACCGGCGAGAACAAGGACGACATCCTGGGCGACGGCACCGCCAGCTACGACCCGGACACCAAGACCCTGACCTTTACCGAGGATCCGGGACACTTCATCTACCACCGCGTTGACGTGGGGAGCCGCCAGTTCTACGCCCTGATCTGGGCCGAGGACGATCTGACCATCCAGACGCCCGGCACCCTCACGCTGGGGGAATTCGTCCCCCTGGAGCCTGAAGACGACATCCAGAGCTTTGACGTCTATTGCATGGGCACCCTCACCCTGAACGGCGACTATGTGGCGGAGCCCGGCTACAAGACTTCCCTCTACGCCGTGGGGGATATCGTCATCAACGGCAGCGTGCATCTCCTGATGGTGTCCAAATGGTGCGACGGCGCCGCGCTGATGAGCGCCGGCGGCAGCGTCCAAATCACCGGAGATCTCTGGGCCAGGGTGTACCGGAGCTATGGCGTGTATGCCAATAACAACGGGATCCGGGTCGACGGCAGCGTGATGGTCTACAACGGGCGGGAAGGCGGCACGGGCCTCCAGACCGGTAACAGCGGCTCGCTGGTCATCGGCGGCGGCATCTGGGATATCGAGGCGGAGAGGGCCCTCGACCTCGCGAGCGACTTCGAGATCCCGTCGACCCATACCATCACAACTCCCGTGGGCGGCTCGCTCGTGCGGCTGAAGGACGGCCTCAGGTACTATACCACCGTCAGTGCCGACGGCACCACCCCGGCGGAGCATGTGGTGATCGAGCCGATCGTGGAGTATCCGCTCTGGCTGGGCGAGACCCAGGTAACAACGCTGAACAAGGGCGATATCCTGGGCGACGGCACGGCCAGCTACGACCCGGATACGCAAACGCTGACCTTCACAACCAGCGAGCCGAATATCACTGGCGAATATACCACGACAGGGACATATGACGCTGGTGCGATGATCTACAGCAAAGACGACCTGACGATCCAGGCTCCCGAAGCCGGATTGGTGCTGGTGGGAGGAGCTGACAGCGCGAACTTCTACTATGACGTTTTGCACGCATTGAACAGTCTCACCATCAACGGCGATATAACGATCGTCAATCAGAGAACAGGTAACGGAGGAGATGAGGCGATCTACGCAGGGACGGATCTCGTGATCCACGGCGATCTGGAAGCGACCTCTGCCGGCGGTATTGACGGTGGGAAAATTACGATCGACGGGAATGTGAAGGTCAAGGCTACGCTGAGCCGCGGCATCGATGCCCAGGGGAATGGGGCCTTTATCAATATCGGTGGGGACCTGGAGGTCGAGTCGTACCTGGAATGCCTGTACTCTTATGGTAGGATCGAAGTAGGCGGCTATGTGACTGCGACCTCCGCGGCCAGTGGCTATGACGGCATCTACGCCCGCGTTAGTATCACCATCGGCGGCTCCGTGACCGTTACGAGCCAGAAGAGAGCGGTCGTATCCGAGCACGGCAAGATCACAGTGGTATCTGGCGTTTGGGACCTCACTGGCGGGACCCACGGCATATACGCCGGCGGCGGCATCGTCATCCCCGACACCCATACCGTCACCACCCCGGTGGGCGGCGTGGTGAAGCATTACAACGCATATTACACCGTCACCGAGGCCGATGGCACCACCGTCGCGACCCATGTGATCATCCGGGATCCCTCTGCGGCCGTCACCGTGAGCTTCGACGCCTGCGGCGGCACGGTCAGCCCCGCCAGCGTGGAGATCGTGCCCGGCGCGGCCATCGGGGAGCTGCCGATCCCGACCCGCAGCGGCGGCTGGGTCTTCCTGGGCTGGTATACTGAGCCTGCTGCGACGCAGTTCGAGATCGGCCAGGGCACGCCTGTCACGGCGGAGACCACCTTTGACGCGGACGCTACGGTGTACGCCCACTGGCGCGTGCCCGGCGACTTGAACGGCGACGGCAAGGTCACCGTGGCGGACGTGACGCTCCTGGCCAAATACGTCAAGGCCCACGCCCAGGGCGTGAGCATCGTGCCCGGTTCCGGCGACGTGAACGGCGACGGCAAGGTCACCGTGGCGGACGTGTCGCTCCTGGCGAACTATGTCAAAGCCCACGGCCAGGGCGTGAGCATCAACTGAGCCCGCAGCGCCGCAGCGCACGGCGGTAGCGCAGCGCTCCCGCCGTCAGGCAGCACATCTGATCAGAGCAGCACTTACATAAAAACAAGGGGCGCGAGCTTTCGCTCGCGCCCCGATGCTATGCCCCGACATCATATAGATAGGCCTAGATAGGCCCCGAAACTGTCTTCACGAGCCAGTAGGGGCCGATCCGTCCTCCCTGTGCCCCCCTGCCTAAAGGGTGTTGGCCCCGCAGGGCCGGGGGGGGATGGATCCTCGACGGTCATCGCCCTCGATCAGAAGGCGTAGTCCCAGATATTCCGACGCTCGTCCGTGGGCTGCTCCTCGTCATGTACGCCGGGCACGAGCTCCGTGACGCTGGTCTCGCCGGAGATCGGGTCGATATGGTAGCGGATCTGGGCGCCGGTGTAGGCGCGGAAGAGGATCGTGATCTCCTGCTCGCCGGCAGCTTCGATCTCCCAGTACACGGGATAGTCGCCTGCGTCCAGGATGCTCTGCAGCCCGGGATCCTGGCTCAGGCAGTATCGCCTGACGGCCGTGAGGGCCTGCTCGGCCGCGATCGGCCTGGCGCCCTGGCCCGCAAGGACAGCGAAGGTGTCCATCATCGCGTGGAAGCGGCGCCCGAAGCCCTCGGACGCCTCGATGGCGTAGTGGGCGGTGGCGACGCGGCATCCGTCGGCCGCCGGGATGATATACGCCATCTGCAGCTGGTCCGGCATCGTCAGGCCGCCCACGTCCGCGGACGCGTCGATCCGGATGCAGCTGCCCGCGTTCTGGAGCGTGAAGGCCTCTTCCGTATGGACCTCGTAGTCCCGGGACAGTTCCTCGCTGATAGCGGCGGCGACGGTCGCGGCGTCATGGGCGTTGTAGCTCAGGTCCAGATAGTTCTCCGGATGCGCAGGATCGTCCCAGCAGGATACGAAGCGCTCGCAGCCCGCATCGCTCTGGCGCACGAAGCTCTCATAGTCGTAGTCCATCTCGAAGCCGATCGACTCGCTGCGGATATGCTCGTAATGGACCGTCTCCTCCATGCCCTCCATGATGATGACGTCTTCAAAACGCTCTCCATCCTGTCTGCCGGATCCGGTCTGGGAGGCGGGCTCGGTCTCGGGCGCGGTCCCGTTCTCAGACGCGGCGGGCTCGGTCTGGGCGGGGTTCCCGGCATCCTGCGCGGGCGTGTCGACCGTGGGCGCCGCGGGGCTGCTGCCGCAGCCGCTGAGCAGAGTCAGCAGCATCGCAAGAGCGAGCGCTGCGGACAGGGCGGCGGAACGACAGGTCCTTTTTGTACGTGTGTTCGTAGTGTGTTCCATCGTTGTATCTCCTTCATGTGGTCTTCGTTTGACGCCATCATAGACTCTTCGCAAAAGGATATCAAGGGTATTCAGATAATTTAAGAACTTTACCAGCGATCGGAAGGAAGACCGCCGCAGGGGCAGCAAAAAAACGTCTGAACGGAAAAGGGCAAAAAACGCGCCCGGCCTGTGCCGGACGCGTTTTGCGTAGACAGGCTATGGACCTGTCATCACGAGCCGGTATCGCGATACCGGCGTGGATGCTACGCCGCTTCAGTTCACCTTGTCCTTGAAGGCCTTCGCGGGCTTGAAGATAGGCGTGTTGCTCGCGGCGATCTCGATCGTCTCGCCGGTGGCGGGGTTGCGGCCCTGACGGGCGTCGCGGTGCTTGCAGGAGAAGTTGCCGAAGCCAAAGATGCTGACGGGCTCGCGGGCGGCCAGGGATCCCATGATG
>JAFZOC010000147.1 GCA_017550765.1 Oscillospiraceae bacterium | reverse complement strand
GGCAAGATCCTCAACTGCCTGAAGGCCGACTACGGCCGGATCTTCAAAAGCGAGATCATCACCGACCTCATGAAGGTCCTGGGCTGCGGCGTGGAGGTCAAAGACAAGCACACCAAGGATCTCAGCAGCTTCGATCTCAGCGATCTGCGCTGGAACAAGATCGTGATCTGCACCGACGCCGACGTGGACGGCTACCACATCCGCACCCTGATCCTCACCATGCTCTACCGCCTGGCCCCCACCCTGATCCGGGAGGGCTACGTCTACATCGCCGAGAGCCCCCTGTACGAGATCCGGGCCAAAGACAAGACCTGGTTCGCCTGGTCCGAGCGGGAGAAGGCGGAGATCCTGGCCGGGCTCAAGGGCGCCAGGCCCAGCATCAGCCGCAGCAAAGGTCTGGGCGAGAACGACCCGGAGATGATGTGGCTGACCACCATGGACCCGGCCACCCGGCGCCTCATCCGGGTCATGCCCGAGGACGCAGAGCGCATGTCCCAGGTCTTCGACCTGCTGCTGGGGGACGATCTGGAGGGGCGCAAGGAGCACATCGCGGCCTGCGGCGCCGACTATCTGGATCTGGCGGATCTGAGCTGAGGAAGGAGGCTGTCTATGGCAAAGAAGAAAGAGCCCGAGAAGAAGAAAGTGGACAGCTCCAAGGTCCTGGGCCTGCGGGCCGAGGTGAAGGAGCAGCCCATCACCGAGACCCTGGAGCAGAACTTCATGCCCTACGCCATGTCGGTGATCGTCTCCCGGGCCATCCCGGAGATCGACGGCTTCAAGCCCTCTCACCGCAAGCTCCTGTACATCATGTACAAGATGGGCCTGCTCACCGGGCCGCGCACCAAGAGCGCCAACATCGTGGGCCAGACCATGCGCCTCAACCCCCACGGCGACGCCGCCATCTACGAGACCATGGTCCGCCTTTCCGCAGGCTACGAGGCCCTGCTCACGCCCTTCGTGGACTCCAAGGGCAACTTCGGCAAGGTCTGGTCCCGGGACATGTCCTACGCCGCCTCCCGCTACACCGAAGCCCGGCTCGCCCCCATCTGCGCTGAGCTCTTCCGGGACATCGACCGGGACACCGTGGACTTCGTGGACAACTCCGACGGCAGCATGAAGGAGCCCGCGCTCCTGCCCACCGCCTTCCCCAACATCCTGGTCTCCAACAACGCCGGCATCGCCGCCGGCATGGCCAGCTCCATCTGCGGCTTCGACCTGTGCGAGGTCTGCGAGACCGCCATCGCCTATCTGCGGGACCCCTCCCACGACCTGCTGTCCACCCTGCCCGCCCCGGACTTCCCCACCGGCGGCGAGATCGTCTACGACCGGGCCGAGATGGAGAAGATCTACCGCACCGGCCGGGGCAAGGTGGAACTGCGGGCCAAGTGGCGGTATCTGGCCAAAGAGAACATCATCGAGATCTTCGAGATCCCCTACACCACCACCGTCGAGGCGGTCCTGGACAAGGTGGCCGAGCTCATCAAAGCCGGCCGGGTCCGGGAGATCTCCGACATGCGCGACGAGACGGATCTGAGCGGTCTGCGCCTGGCGATCGACCTCAAGCGCGGCGCAGATCCCGAGAAGCTCATGCAGAAGCTCTTCAAGCTCACCACCCTGCAGGACTCCTTCGCCTGCAACTTCAACATCCTGGTGGCCGGCGACCCCCGGGTCATGGGCGTGGGCGAGATCCTGGAGGAGTGGAGCGCCTGGCGCATCGAGTGCGTCCGCCGGCGGGTGTACGCGGAGCTGTGCGGCAAGAAGGAGAAGCTCCACCTGCTGCGCGGTCTGGAACAGATCCTGCTGGACATCGACAGGGCCATCGCCATCATCCGCGGGACCGAGCGGGAGGCCGACGTGGTGCCCAACCTGATGATGGGCTTCGGCATCGACCAGGTCCAGGCGGAGTTCGTGGCGGAGATCAGGCTGCGGAACATCAACCGCGAGCACATCCTCAAGCGCACCGCCGAGACCGAGGCCCTGGAGAAGGAGATCCGGGAGCTGGAGAGCACCCTGAACGACCGGCGGAAGCTCCGGAAGATCGTGGTCGACGAGCTCCGGCAGATCGTCAAAAAGTACCCCACCCAGCGGCGCAGCACCATCGTCTACGCCCACGAGATCGAGCCCTACGACGAGGAAGAGGCCGTGGAGGACTACCCGGTGACCCTCTTCCTCTCCCGGGAGGGCTATTTCAAGAAGATCGGCGCCCAGTCTCTGCGCATGAGCGGCGAGCAGAAGTATAAGGAGGGCGACGGGCTGCTGTGCTCCTTCGAGTCCTCCAACCGGCGGGAGCTGCTGTTCCTCTCCGACCGGCAGCAGATGTACAAGTGCCGCGTCTCCGACTTCGAGGACGGCAAGGCCTCCGCCCTGGGCGTCTATCTGCCGGCGAAGCTCCAGATGGACGAGGGCGAGAATGTCTTCGCCATGATCGATCCCGGCGACTACCGGGGACACCTGCTGTTCTTCTTCGCCAACGGCAAGGTCGCCCGCATCGAGCTGTCCGCCTACGAGACCAAGACCAACCGGCGCAAGCTGGTGGGCGCCTACTCGGACAAGAGCCCCCTGCGCTCGGTGCTGCAGCTGCGGGAGGAGACGGACGTGGCCGTGGAGGCCAGCGACGGCCGCTGCCTGGTGTTCCACACGTCCCTGCTGCAGCCCAAGTCCAGCCGCTCCAGCCAGGGCGTGGGCGTGATGGCGCTGAAGGCCCGGAAAGAACTGGTGCGCGCCGCTTTCCTGGCGGATACGGCGATCCTGGAGGTCAGCCGCTACCGGGTGCGCTCCCTGCCCGCCGCCGGCGCCCTTCTCAAGCCGAAGGACCGGGGCGAGGAACAAGTCTCGCTATTGGAGGAGATGAACGATGCGTAAGATCCGCGACCTCTTCGGGAAGGACCTGGGCAAGCGGCTCTGGAAGATCTTCCTGATCGTGCTGGGCTCGGCCGTGTTCGGCTTCGCCTTCCAGGGCTTCCTCTTCCCCAACGATATCGTCTCCGGCGGCGTCACCGGCATCGCCATGATCGTCAACGCCTTCACCCACTGGCCGATCGGCATGATGGTGATCCTGATGAACATCCCCCTGTTCCTGATCGCCTGGCGGCACTTCGGGCTGGACTTCCTGCTGGGCTCCCTGCTGGGCATGGCGCTGTCCTCCGCCTTCATCGACCTCTTCGCGCTGACGGGCCTGGTGGTGACCGCGGAGCCCATGCTGGCCAGCGTCATCGGCGGCGTCATCAAGGGCGCGGGCCTGGGCATGGTCTACTACTACGGCGCCACCACCGGCGGCATCGACATCGTGGCCAAGCTCCTGCGCCAGCGCTTCTCCCAGCTGAACTTCGGCACCGTGGTGCTGATCCTGGATGTGGTCATCATCGCGGTCTACGCCATGATCGTCGGCAACTACGACAGCGCCATGTGGTCTGTCATCACCATGTTCGTCACCACAAAGGTCATCGACCTGGTGCTCTACGGTCTGGACAACTCCTGCACCTGCCACATCATCAGCCGCAAGTCCTCGGATCTGGTGAAGGAGATCACCTCCGGCCACATGCACCGGGGCGTGACCATCCTGGAGGGCCAGGGCGCCTATTCCGGGGAGAAGGAGCAGGTGATCCTCTGCGTGGTGAAGCGCCATCAGATCCCGGAACTGCGCCGCACCATCCGCGCCACGGACGAGAACGCCTTCGTCATCGTCACCGACGCCAAGAACGTCTTCGGCCGGGGCTTCGAGAACATCTCTGAGATCAGGTGAAGCCCATGAAAAGGACCCTCATCGCCCTGCTGCTGGTCTGCAGCGCCCTGCTCCTGTGCGGCTGCGGGCAGCTGGCGGACCTGTATGACAAGGAGTATCTCTCCGTCACCGACTATGAGCCGCCGGCCGCCGAGAAGGCCGTCGCGGAGGACAGCGTCACCGTGCACGACATGGACGAGCTCCGAGGCGCGCTGACCGCCCTGATCGACGCGGGCGCGCCGGGGGGCCATGTGATCTTCGACACGGCCTACACCGGGGACATCAACGCCGATATCGCCAGCGTCTGCTGGCAGGTGCGCACCCAGGACGCCCTCTATGCCTACTGCGTGGAGAACATCTCCTACGAGCTGAGCAAGATCGTCTCCCACAACGAGGCGACCATCAGCATCAGCTATACCGAGGCCGGCCTGGAGCGCGATCAGATCGTCCATCTGCAGTTCTCCACCGGGCTGGAGGAGCAGCTCTACGCCGCCATCGCCCGGGGCGACAGCCGCCTGGTGGTGCTGATCGACCGCAGCCGCATCACCGCCGAGGATGTGGACAGTCTGGCCAGCCGCGTCTATCGGGAGGACCCGGTCCTGGCCCCCAAGGAGCCCCGGGTCACGGTGAACATGCTCAGCGGCACCGGCATGCAGCGGCTCTACGAGATCAACTTCAACTACGGCATGACCGAGGAGGAGTTCCTGATCCGCCGCTCCGCGATCCAGGAGCTGCGTCCCTTCGCCCAGACGGAGGATCTGCCCGAGGCCCCCGCGCTGCGGGCCCTGCGCGCCTGCGAGCTCCTCGCGGAGGGGACCCGCTACAGCTCCGCCGGGCCCAGCGATATCTATTCCGCGCTGATCCTGGGCGAGGCCAACAGCGAGGGCATCGCCCTGGCCTATGTGGAGCTCTGCCGCCAGCTGTCCGTCCCCTGCCAGATCGTCTACGGCCAGCGGGACTGGCACAGCTGCTGCTGGAACATCGTCCAGATAGACGGCGCCTACTATCATGTGGACGTCACCCTCTGTTCCCTGGAAGGGATGGAGAGCGGCTTCCTCCAGGCCGACGAGACCATGTGGGGCCGCTATCGCTGGGACATCTCCTCCTATCCCCCCTGCCGCGGCACGCTCCGCTACGCGGACCTCTTCCCCGAGCCGCTGTGAGGCCGCACGGGCGGCACGTCGGCCCGGCGCGGGACGCGATATGGCAAAAGGAACGACAGCTCCTGCGGGAGCTGTCGTTCCTTTATCCCCGGGACATGTCGCTCGGGACAGGTCTCAGCCGTGAGAAGGACCGCCGTTGACGGGACGGGCCTGTGCAAGTCCGCTCTTCATCCCGTACCATCCTCGGCGTCTCACGCGTCCCCTCTGTCCGTGGGCAAGGGCGAACGCGGCTGTTGCGGTCCTTCCCTCTGGACTCGCACGGGGCTCCGGCGCCAGTCCTCTCCCGGCCTGCGCGTCTCCGGCAGCGCGCGGCCCAGCACATAGAGGTCGTGCCCCTTCGCGCCCAGCTCGAAAGTCCGCTCCGCCGTCTCTCCCAGGCTCCGCACCGCGGCAGGCTTCGTCAGCACCGGGATCGGCCTGCCCCCGTCCAGCCGGCGCAGGAGCTCCCGCCCCCGTTCGTCGAAGGCCAGGACGCGGGCATAGGGCGGCGTCTGTCGCGCGAGCCCCTCCGGGATCTGCAGACAGGCGCAGAGGACCATCCGCCGCAGCCTCGCCAGGGCATAGCGCTTGGACTTGGCCGCCGCCAGGATCTCCTCCAGGCTCGGCTCCTGCTGCACCGCGCACCAGAGCCGT
>JAFZOC010000146.1 GCA_017550765.1 Oscillospiraceae bacterium | reverse complement strand
CTGGCCGAGAAGCTCAAAGAGGTCCAGAAGCTGGCCGAGGCCGGCCATGAGGGCGCCCGGCAGATCTTCGTCGATATCGGCGTATATCTCGCCCACACCCTCCCCCTCTACGCCCGCTGGTACGACCTGCGCACCCTGCTGGTGCTGGGCCGCGTGGCCTCCGGCGTGGGCGGCGATCTGCTGATCGAGTCCTGCGACCGGGTCCTGCGGGAGGAGTATCCCGCTCTGGCCGAGAAGATCCGCGTGATGCTCCCCGACGAAAAGGCCCGCCGCGTGGGCCAGAGCATCGCCGCGGCCAGCCTCCCTGAACTGTGAGGTGCCCCATGCTGTTCAAGAACGCGTATATCTTCACCCCCGACCGGGGCTTCATCCGCGGCGGCTTCGCCGTGGAGAACGGCCGCTTCACGGAGGTCTTCTCCGACAGGCGCCGGACCTCCTGGCCCTGGGAGGAGGACGTGATCGACCTCCAGTGCGCTTACGTCCTGCCCGGCCTGGTGGACGCCCATATCCACGGAGCCGTCGGCGCCGACTTCTCCGACGGCGACCTGGAGGGGCTCACCCGCATGGGCCGGTATCTGGCCAGATGCGGCGTCACCAGTTTCGCCCCCACCTCCATGACCCTGCCCTATGAGACCCTGGCGGCGGCCTTCTCCACCGCCCGCGTCCTGAAGGAGCAGCGCCCGGCCGACTGCGCCCGCGTCGTCGGCATCCACATGGAGGGGCCCTTCTTCTCCGAGAAGAAAAAGGGCGCCCAGAACGGCGCCTATCTGCGTCTGCCCGACTTCGAAGCCTTCAAGGCTCTCTACGAGGGCTGCGGCGGCCTGGTGCGCATCGTGGACGTGGCGCCGGAACTGGCCGGCGCCGCCGACTTCACCGAGCGGGCGAAGACGCTCTGCACCGTGTCGGTGGCCCACACCGACGCGACCTACGAGCAGGCCCGCGTCGTCTTCGAGGCCGGGGCCAGCCACCTGACCCATCTCTTCAACGCCATGCCCTCCATCCACCACCGGAAGCCCGGCGTCATCGGCGCCGCCTCCGAGGACAGGTCCGTGGTGGCCGAGCTGATCTGCGACGGCCTGCACGTGCACCCCAGCGCCGTGCGCATGGCCTTCAAGCTCTTCCCCGGACGGGTCTGCCTGATCTCCGACGCCCTGCGCTGCTGCGGCATGCCCGACGGGGGATACGAGCTGGGCGGCCAGCAGGTCTTCCTCAACGACGGCGAGGCGAGGCTCGCCGACGGCACCATCGCCGGCGCCGCCTCGAACCTGTTCCAGGATCTGCACAAGGCTGCCACCTGCGGCTTTTCCCTGGAAGAAGTCATCCCCTCGGCGACCCTGATCCCGGCCCGGGAGCTGGGCGTGGACGACGAGGTGGGCTCCATCGCCCCGGGCCGCTACGCGGACTTCCTGGTCTGCGACGGGAACTTGGGTCTTCGGGACGTCTATCTGGGAGGTGTAAAACTATGAAGATCATCCGCGCCAGAGACTACGATCACATGAGCCGCCAGGCGGCCAACATCATCTCCGCCCAGGTGATCCTCAAGCCGGATTCCGTGCTGGGCCTGGCCACCGGCTCCAGCCCCATCGGCACCTACCGGCAGCTCATCGCCTGGTATCTCAAGGGCGATATCGACTTCGCCCAGGTCCGCACCGTGAACCTGGACGAGTATGTGGGCCTGGCCCCCGAGAACGAGCAGAGCTACGCCTGCTTCATGCGCCGCAACTTCTTCAACTTCGTGAACATCTACCCCGCCAACAGCTACATCCCCTACGGCCTGAACAAGAACGCCGAGGACGAGTGCGGCCGCTACGACCGGATCATCCAGTCCCTGGGCGGCATCGACCTGCAGCTGCTGGGCCTGGGCCCCAACGGCCACATCGGCTTCAACGAGCCCGACGACTCCTTCACCAAAGGCACCCACAAGGTGAGCCTGTCCGAGGCCACCATCCAGGCCAACAAGCGCTTCTTCGAGAAGGAGGATGACGTGCCCCGCTTCGCCTACACCATGGGCATCTGCGACATCATGCAGGCCCAGCGGGTGGTGATGGTGGTCTCCGGCGCGGCCAAGGCCCCGGTGGTGAAGCAGGCTTTCTTCGGTCCGGTGACCCCCCGCTGCCCCGCCTCCATCCTGCAGCTGCACCGGGACTTCACCCTGGTGGCGGACGAGGACGCCCTGCGCTTCCCCGACTGAACCGGCGCCCCGGCCCCTCCGATACCGCGCCCCGTCCTCTTCGATACCGCGCCCGACGGCGCCCGACACAACGCGCCGCCCTGTCCAGGAACGGACCGGGCGGCGCTTTTCGACTTGACTTTTTCCGGATCTCTGCTAAAATAGGTCGTACACGACAGGTCGTATACGACACATTTGCGGCACATCGAGGTGATATCATGGAAGAACGACTGCCCATCGGGCTGCGCTTCTCCCTGCTGCACCGGGCTTTTCGACGGCGGATGGACGCCCTGCTCTCCGAAAAGGAGCTGACGGGGGTCCAGTTCGGGGTGCTGATGGCCCTGGTGCACATGGAGAAGGAAGGGGCGGAGGAGATCAGCCAGCGCGCCCTGGAAGAGCGCGCCCGGGTGAGCCACGCCACCATGGCCGAGATCCTGAAGCGTCTGGAGAAGAAGGGCTTCATCCGCTCGGAACAGAGCCAGCGGGACAAGCGCTACAAGAGCATCCGCGCCACCGACAAGGCCTACCGTCTCAAAGGGGAGATGGCCGAGGTGGGAAACGAGACCTTCGCCTGGCTCTGCCGGGGGATGAGCTCCCAGCAGGTGGAGGACCTGCTGGGCTCCGTCGATCTCATGCTGTGCAACGCATGGCAGGAAAAGCAGGAAAACAAGCAAGAAGGAGGCGAGAAGACCTGTGATCAAGACCTTCGTCAAGTGCATCCGTGAATTCAAGCTCCTCACGATCCTGACCCTGCTCCTCATCATCCTGGAGGTCTTCCTGGAGGTGCTGATCCCCACCCGCACGGCGGACCTGGTGAACGGCATCAAGGCGGGCGAGCCCATGGACGAGGTCCTGCGGATGGGCCTGATCCTGGTGGGCATGGCGGTGCTGAGCCTCTGCTGCGGCGGCGGCGCCGGGGTCCTGGGGGCCAGAGCCTCCGCGGGCTTCGCCCGCAACGTCCGGCGGGACGTGTTCGGGAAGATCCAGAGCTTCTCCTTCGAGAACATCGACAAATTCTCCACCGCCTCTCTGGTGACCCGTCTGACCACGGACATCACCAACGTCCAGATGGCCTTCATGATGACCATCCGGGCCGCGGTCCGCTCGCCCCTGATGTTCATCTTCTCGATCGTCATGGCCTGGCGCATGGGCGGGAGCCTGGCGGCCACCTTCCTGGTGGTGGTCCCGGTGCTGCTGGTGGGTCTGATCCTCATCGCCCGCAAGGCCATGCCCGCCTTCCAGGCCGTCTTCCGCAAGTACGACCGGATGAACGAGTCCGTGGAGGAGAACGTACGGGCCATGCGCGTGGTGAAGGGCTTCGCCCGCGAGGACTATGAGAAGGAGAAGTTCTCCGCGGCCTCCGGCGACATCTGCAAGGACTTCACCAGGGCCGAGCGCATCGTGGCGCTGAACAACCCCCTCATGACCATCTGCATGAACTTCAACATGGTCTTCGTGCTGCTGGTGGGCTCCAAGCTGATCGTGGAGAGCAGAGGCCAGACCATCGACGTGGGCCAGATCTCCGCCATGCTCACCTACGGCATGCAGATCCTCATGAGCCTCATGATGATCTCCATGATCTACGTGATGATGACCATCTCCTGGGAGTCCATGAAGCGTCTGACCGAGGTGCTGCGGGAGGAGCCCAGTCTGCGCTCCCCCGAGGACGCCGTGACGGAGGTGGCCGACGGCTCCATCGACTTCGAGGGCGTCTCCTTCAAGTACAGCGAGACCGCCGAGAAGAACGCCCTGGAGGGCATCGACCTGCACATCCCCTCCGGCTGCACCGTGGGCATCCTGGGCGGCACCGGCTCCAGCAAGACCACCCTGATCCAGCTGATCCCCCGGCTCTACGACGTGACCGAGGGCTGCGTGAAGGTGGGCGGCGTGGACGTGCGCGACTACGATCTGAAAGCCCTGCGCTCGGCGGTGGCGGTGGTGCTGCAGAAGGACCAGCTCTTCTCCGGCACGGTCCGGGACGGCCTGCGCTGGGGCGACCCGGACGCTGCGGATGAGGAGATCCGGGAGGCCTGCAGGCTCGCCCAGGCGGACGAGTTCGTCATGGCCCACGCCGACGGCTACGACCGCTGGATCGAGCAGGGCGGCACCAACGTCTCCGGCGGACAGAAGCAGCGGCTGTGCATCGCCCGGGCTCTGCTGAAGAAGCCGAAGATCCTGATCCTGGACGACTCCACCAGCGCGGTGGACACCCGGACCGACGCCCTGATCCGGCAGAGCTTCCGGGAGTACATCCCCTCCACCACCAAGATCATCATCGCCCAGCGGGTGGCCTCCGTCCAGGACGCGGATCTGATCCTGGTCATGGACAACGGCCGCATCGCCGACCGCGGCACCCACGAGGAGCTGCTGCGGAGCAGCCAGATCTACCGCGAGATCTACGAGCAGCAGACCAAGGGAGGTGAGGAAGATGCATAAGAACAGAGGCGAGATGCTCAAGGAGAACTTCGGCGCCATCAAGTGGACCCTGAAAAAGTTCTTTGGCTTCTACCCCGTGCTGGCCCCCCTGTCCATGTTCTGCGTGCTCTTCTCCGCCATCGTGGCGGCGGTCCCCTCGATCTTCATCCAGAAGGTCCTGGCCGTGGTCCAGAAGTGGTACCTCTCCGGCGACTGGGCTTCCGCCAAGGCGGAGATCCTGCCCTACATCTTCACCCTGATCGGGCTGTACCTGCTGTCCATCTGTTCCCTGACCCTGGAGACCCAGCTCATGGCCGTGATGACCCAGGGCTTCCTGGACAAGATGCGCCGGGAGATGTTCGGCGGGATGCAGCGTCTCCCCATCCGCTATTTCGACACCCACAAGCACGGCGACATCATGAGCTTCTACACCAACGACATCGACACCCTGCGCCAGCTGGTGTCCGGGTCGCTGCCGGCGCTGGTCCGCTCGGTCTCCATCGTGCTGGCGGTGTTCTTCATCATGCTCTGGTACAGCCTGTGGATGACCCTGGTGCTGCTCCTGGGCGTGGCGGCCATGTTCTTCGTCACCAAGACCGTGGGCGGCGGCTCCGCCAAGTACTTCATGCGGCAGCAGAAATCCACCGCCGCGATGGAGGGCTTTGCCCAGGAGATGATGGACGGTCAGAAGGTCATCAAGGTCTTCT
>JAFZOC010000145.1 GCA_017550765.1 Oscillospiraceae bacterium | reverse complement strand
GCGCGGCCGATGGCCACACGCTGGCGCTGGCCGCCGGACAGGGCCTTGGGCTTGCGCTCCAGATACTGGGTGATGCCCAGGATCTCAGCAGCTTCGCGGACCTTGCGGTCGATCTCGTCCTTGGGGGTGTGGCGCAGCTTCAGGGAGAAGGCCATGTTCTCATACACGGTCATGTGGGGGTACAGGGCGTAGTTCTGGAAGACCATGGCGATGTCGCGGTCCTTGGGAGCCACGTCGTTGACGAGCTTGCCGTCGATCAGCAGTTCGCCCGCGGTGATCTCCTCCAGGCCGGATACCATGCGCAGGGTAGTGGACTTGCCGCAGCCGGAGGGGCCGACCAGGACGATGAACTCCTTGTCAGCGATGTCCAAGTTGAACTCCTGGACGGCCACGACGCCCTCGTCGGTGATCTGGAGATTGACTTTCTTCTTCTCCGGTTCGTCAGCCTTTTTCTTCTTGCTCTTCTTCTGCTCGCCGCTGATGTAGGGGTACACTTTCTTGATGCCTTTGAGTTGGACAGTTGCCATGTTCCTTGCTCCGCGCGTACAGCCTTCGCTCGATACGCGCTCGCGGCCGCCGGCGATGAGGCGCGCCGCGTTACGACAGGTCTCCACACTGCCGCAGCCCGAGCACGGGCGGATACTTCTCCTCCTTTTTTGGCTATGCGCAGCTGAAAAGTGGAGAGCTGCGCACGCGATCGTCAGTCGGGATCACAGTCCCGCTTTTACCAGTATAAAGGAACGAAGAGAAAAACGCAAGGGGAGATCGGAAGGAAAAGGCATAGTTTTCGAAAAAAGGCATAGACAGTATCGAATAAGGAGGGATGCCCCATGCGTACTTTGCGGACTGGGAGCACCGGCCCGGCCGTACAGCTCCTGCAACTGGCCCTGGACCGGGCGGGCTACGGGCCTTTGGACACCGACGGCGCCTTCGGGCCGGCTACCCGCGGCGCCGTGGCGCGTTTCCAGGCGGTGGAGCGCCTGAGCGTGGACGGGATCGTCGGGCCGGCCACCCACCGGGCCCTGCTGCCCTGGTATACGGGCTATCTCAGCCTGAAGATCCGCCGGGGCGACACGCTCTGGTCCCTGGCGCGGCTCTACGGCAGCAGCGTGGAGGCGATCCGCCTGGCCAACCCCGGCGTGGAGCCTGAAAACTTGCAGATCGGCGCCTCGCTGATCGTGCCGCTGCCCTTCGACGTGGTCCCCGTCACCATCGATTGGTGCGCGGCGCTGGTGGGCTACTGCGTCCAGGGCCTCGCCGCCCGCTATCCCTTCCTGACGGCGGGCTCCGTGGGCAAGAGCGTCCTGGGGAAGCCCCTGTGGAGCCTGCGGATCGGCCAGGGGGAGAGCCGGGTGCTCTACAACGCGGAGCACCACGCCAACGAGTGGATCACCACGCCGCTGCTGCTGCGCTTCGCGGAGGAGCTGGCCAAGGCCTTCGTCGCCGGGGAAGAGATCGTCACGGTCAGCGCCGGGGAGATCCTGGACCACGCCACGATCTGCCTGATCCCGGCGGTGGACCCGGACGGGATGGACCTGGTCACGGGGGAACTGAGCGGGGGAGAGGCCTTCCGGAACGCCCAGACCATCGCCCGGGCCTATCCCCGCTTCCCCTTCCCCTCGGGCTGGAAGGCCAACATCCGGGGCGTGGACCTGAACCTGCAGTATCCGGCGGGCTGGGAGCAGGCCCGGGCCAACAAGTACGCTGCCGGGATCGTCTCCCCCGCGCCGGCGGATTTCGTGGGGCAGGCCCCCCTGACAGCCCCGGAGAGCCGCGCCATGGCGGAGCTCACGGAGCGCTTCGACCCGGCGCTGGCCCTCGCGCTCCACAGCCAGGGGGAGGTCATCTACTGGAAGTACCAGGATCTGGAGCCGGAGGGCGCCCGTCAGATCGCGACGCTCTTCGCCGAGGTGTCCGGCTACCGGGCAGAGGAGGTCCCCTTCGCCTCGGGCTTCGCCGGCTACAAGGACTGGTACATCCAGACCTTCGACCGGCCCGGCTTCACGGTCGAGGTGGGGCGGGGGGTCTCGCCCCTGCCGGTCGGGGACTTCCCGGAGATCTGGCAGCGGGTGCTGCCGATCTTGGTGCTGGGCGCGCTGGTGGTGTGATACGCACGTCCGGGAGCCCGGCCCGGGGCTGTAGGCAGCAGGGAGACAGGGGAGGTCGAGAGCCCCGGGCATCCGCCCGGGGCTCTCAAGGTGTCGACACCTTGAGAGGAAAAAATGGGAACTTCCGAAAAAGTTCCCATTTTTGCGTGTATGGAACGTGAAGGGTGGGCCATCCCCCTTCCACCATGCTTGTCGAAACGATGCCGGATCGGGTCTGTCTACAGGTCGAGAGCCCCGGGCATCCGCCCGGGGCTCTCGGTCTGATCTTCACGCGATCTTCTGTTCCGTATCGTCTCGGCTCGTCAGGATCGGCCGTCAGGACGATCTCGAGAGGGGCTATCTGACCTGGGCCTCGATCTGGGCGGTCCCGCAGGAGACGGGGAGGACCTCGCCGCGGGGCAGGGCGCCGTCTGCCAGCAGCAGACAGGAGAAGTCCCGCCGGGCCGTCAGCGCCGGCAGATCCCCCGCCGCGATCTCGTCCCCGGCGGAGCCGGCGATCGGGCACAGGAGCCAGGGCAGCTCC
Source organism: Oscillospiraceae bacterium (assembly GCA_017550765.1). The sequence continues at coordinate 6,270 of JAFZOC010000145.1, read as the reverse complement.
CCTTCCGGGCCCGCCTGCTTGCCGGAGCCGCAGAGGGCCGTGAGGCTGCCGCCGGTCACGGTGAAACTGCCCCGGGCCTTCACGGCCTGCTTGCCTGCGTCGATGCGGACCGTGCCGCTCTCCAGGACCACGTCGCCCAGTCCGCTGCCCTTCTCGCCGGCCTGGATGCCGTCGCCCGCCGCCAGGATCTCCAGCGAGGCGCCGCAGAGGCGCACGCTGCCCGTCTCGGAGCGGAGGCCGTCCTCCTGGCTCTCCAGGGAGATCTGGCCGCCCTCCAGGGCGATGTCGCCGCCGGCTTTCAGGGCCTTGCTGCTCTGTTCATCGCCCTGGCCCTGGGCCTTCACGGAGAGCTCGCCTCCGGTGACGCGCAGCTGGGTGGCCGCCTGGATCCCGTCGCCCCAGCACTCGATCCGGACAGAGCCGCCGGAGATCTCCACGGCGCCCTTGCCCGCCTTGTCGGCGGTGCTGGACTTGACGCCGTCGCCCCAGGCGGTGACCGTGAGGCTGCCGCCCTTGATCTGGACGGAGTCGTTGCCCTTGACGCCGTTGTTGACGGCCACGACCACGATCTCGCCGCTGTTGATGTCCAGATCGTCCTTGCAGCCGATGCCGTTGTTCAGGTAGCCGCAGACGATGAGGCGGCCTTCGCCCTCGATGTCCATGTCGTCCTCGCTGTAGAGGGCGGCGCCGGAGGCGTCGGGGCTGGCGGCCTGGGCCTGCTCCTCTGTGCCGGACGTGAGCCGGCTGACGCTGCCCGCGGCCAGCTGCAGACGGAAATGCTTGGCCTGTCGGATGTGGAGCGCGGGGCCGGTGAGGCTCGCGATCTCGGCGTTGTTGAGGATCAGCGTCACGTCCATGGCGTCGTCCCCGGTGTCCACGATCAGGGCCTTGTCCTGGCTGACGCCGGTGACTTCATAGGTGCCGGCGGCGCTGATGACCACGGCGTCGCCCTCGTCCCGGGCGCCGCCGCCGAGGATCTGGACCTCGCTGCCGCTGAAGGTGATGACGGTGTGGTCCGGGGAGGGCTGGGCCGACGCGGCCGGGCCCTCACCGGCGGGCGTGCCGGCGTTCCCCGCGCAGGCGGAGAGCAGGAGCGCTGCCAGGAGCAGCAGGGGCAGGAGCGTTCTCTTGGATCTCATAGACTGGTATCTCCCTGTCGGGTGGTCCGGCGCGCGGCTGCGTGGCCGCGCGGTCAGATCACATGATGTCCTTCTCGGCTTCCCGGCCGAGGACGATGTTCAGATTGCCGTTGCGGCAGCGGATCGCGTCGACGAAGTCCCGGGTGTGCCGGGGGTCTTTCAGCTCGATCTGATAGTGGAGCTCATAGAGGGTGCCCATGTTGGTGGTGCGGACCTTGATGAGCTCGTGCCGGGTGGTGTACTGCTGGAAGAGGTCCTCGAAGAGGGTCTCGTAGTCCGCGGTCTCCGGGATGGTGATCTTCAGGTGGCGGTGCCGCAGGCCCTCCTCGCCGAAGCGGAAGTTCCCCAGCAGCAGCACATAGACCGCCATCAGCACGAAGAAGATGACGGCCACGCCCACATAGCCCATGCCGCAGGCCAGCCCGACCGCCACCGCGGTGAACAGGCCCGTGATCTCCTTGGCGGAGCCGGGGGCGCTGCGGAAGCGGACCAGGGCGAAGGTGCCGGCCACGGCCAGCCCCGCGCCGATGTTGCCGTTGACCAGCATGATGACCAGGGTCACCACGCCGGGCAGCAGGGCCAGGGACTGGGAAAAGGCGCCGGTGTGCCGGTCCCGGAACAGGTAGACCAGCGCCACGCCGAAGCCCAGGACCATGGCGGTCAGTTCACAGATCAGGAAGGCGGAAAGGGTCATTTCCGCGGAAAGGATGCTATCGAGCATGTACAGGCCCTCCCAGGATGTATGTATTGAAGATGTGCTCTTTATAACAGGTGCCGTATTTGGAGAAGCTCACCGGGAAGATGGACTGCTCCGAGAGCAGGTGGGCCAGCCACAGGGGCATGGCCTCGGGGATCTTGATCTCCATGAGCACCTGGCCCGGGGGCAGCAGCGGCTCGCCCCGGTCCCCGGCCGTCAGGTCCAGATCGTCCTCCCGCCAGCGGATGTCCCGGTCGAAGGTGATGCGCAGCTCCGGCTCCTCCCGGTCCCGGAAGGCCAGCCGGTCGCAGGCCAGGAAGACCTTGGCCCGTGGGCGCAGGTCGCGCAGCAGCCAGTCGATCTCCCGGGTGGTCTGGTCGGCCTCCGCAGGGGCCGCGCCCTCGTCCAGCCAGCGGGACGCCGCCCGGGCGGACAGGGCCACCCGCCGCTTGTAGACGATGCCCCGGTACTTCTTCTTCAGCTCGACGAACACCGGGTCCTCCCGGCTGGGGACATCGTAGCTGCGCAGGCGCAGTTTCGCCTTGTAGACCGGCGCGTCGATGCTGTGGCGGATCATGCGGTAGTCGTCGGTGTCGTAGTAGATGCTGCAGACGGTGCTCTTGGGATACTCGTCAGGCTGCAGATGAGGGCCCAGCTCTTTCCACAGGGCGTCGAACTGCTCCGCGCTGAGCAGATATTTCTTTTCAGACCGTTTGAAGGTCAGGATCGTCTCGCTCATAGCAAAAGTCCCTTGCATATCTTTGCGGGGAGGGGGATGCGCCCTCCCCGGGAGGCGGCGGCGCGATGCCGGGCGCTGTGCCCATGGCGGCGCTCCGGCTCGCGCCGGGCCTGCGCCCGTACCGGGCGCTCAGCCGCCGAAGTACTGCGCCCGCTCCTCCTCGGTCACCCGGAGATAGTAACAGAGCTTGTCGGTACAGGTCTTGCTCCAGTCCTTGTCGGTGATGAGGGCGCGGACCCAGTCCACGTTCCACTCCCAGCCGGTCTTGCTGAGATAGAAGCGCGTGTAGTCCCGCTCCACCTCCGGCTCCACCTCCGCCGCCAGCAGGTCCAGCTCCGCCAGGATCTTCTCGTTGGAGAGGGGGCCCCGGATCAGCTCGCCTGCCCTGGCCAGGAGCAGATCGCGGAACGCCGGCGCGCGCAGCAGCGCGCCCAGGAGCTGGCCCGTCTGCCGCTGACTGCGGGCGAAGGGGGAGAGGGTCTCGGAGAAACAGTGCTCCTCGCTGTAGAAGGTGCTGTCCAGATCGTAGAGCATCACCCGCCACTTCCCGTCGGTCTCGGTGGAGCGGCAGTAGCGGACGTTGCCGAAGGCCAGGTCAGAGTTGGCGAAGACCCCCTCCAGCACCACCCAGTCGGCCAGGCTCTGCACGTCCAGGCGGCTGCAGAGCTCGGCGTACAGGTCGGGGTCGGACATGTCGTGGGTCGTGGCGTAGTCGAAGACCTCCTGGTACATGGCGTGGGCATAGTAGAGCGGGGGCTGGTCCACGGTGACGCTGTCCCGGCTGACGCCGGCCAGATGGGCGTACATGGCCTCGTTGAGCTTCTCGCCCAGGGCGTAGATGCCCCAGTAGCGCCCGTCGATGTACAGCACGCAGTAACGGCTGCGGGAGCAGATCACGCTGTCCGTGGCCTGGAGGGCCAGCTCCGTACAGAGCTCGTTGCGGACGATCGCGTGGTAGTAGTCCTGCCCGGCGCGCAGCAGCAGGTCGTTGAAGTCCGTGACGCCGCCGCCGAAGAGGTCGTAGTGGAGCTCGCCCTGGCCGTAGGCGCCGCGGAAGCGCAGGCTCATGTTCTTCTTGGGCAGGATCAGACTGGTCTCGCCGTGCATCTTCACGCCGCAGGGGATGGTGAAGCTGCCGCCGTCCTCGTAGAAGGAGAGGCTGGCGGGGGCTTCGATGCCCTTGTGAGCGCCGTTGTAGATCCAGTCCAGGCGGTCGTTGTCGGAGACCAGGCTCACCACGGGCAGGCTGTGCCCCTCGTTGAGGAAATAGCTCAGGGTCAGGGCCCGGCTGGGCAGGGCGCCCTCCTGGATGGAGATGGCCCGGACGATGCCGGTCTTCTCCAGGACGATGGGCTCGGTGTAGACGGGGCTCGCCGCGCTTGGGCAGCTGCCGTCGACGGTATAGTGGATCTCGCCCTCGCCCTCCAGGACCACGGTGACGCGCTCCACGCCATCGAAGACGCCGTCGGGCGCGGCGGAGCGGGGCTTGTCCGCGATGCGGCGCTCGCCGCCGGCGTTCTCGGAGCCGGGGCTGGCCACGGCGAAGAGGAACCAGCCGTTCTCGCCGTCCATGCGTCCGTAGCTGCCCGCCGCGGGGATGTCCCGCAGGGAGGCGTAGTCCGCGAGCGCGCCTTCGGATCCGAAGAGATAGAGCCGGTCGCCGTCGGAGCTCAGGGAGAAGGCGGAGCAGACCGGGGCCAGGCCGCCGGTGGGGGCGCTGTCGTCGCAGCGGATCAGCAGCAGCTCGCCCGGGGCCAGGGTCTTCTCCGGCAGACGGTAGAGCTCCGGCGCGTCCAGGTCGTCGGAGAGAAAGTAGTCCGAGGCCTGCAGCGGGGCGTCCGAGACGTTCTTCAGCTCCACCCAGTCGCTGTAGCCGAGGGTGCCCAGCCAGCGGTCGGTCCTGTTGAAGGTGGAGACCTCATGGATCTGCAGGGGGCTGTCGCAGAGCTGCTCCTCCATGAAGGCCGCGTAGCCCGCCCCGTCGTTGGGATAGCCCGGCGTGGGGTACAGACACTCGGCACAGCCGCCGGAGCCGTCGGGCAGCCAGGAGCGGTCCGCCTCGCCCTCGGGGCAGAGGACGCCGTCCGCCAGGACGCCCAGGTCGGTGACGAGATAGAGCGTCTCCCCCGCAGAAAGGGAGAAGGTGGTGTGGTCGGCGCGGTCCTTGCCGTCGGCGAAGACCAGCAGCCGCCCGTCGGGGGAGAGGACGGTCCCTTCCGGGAAGGTCCAGCCGGGGCGGCTGACCCGGTCCGTGAGGCGCCAGCCGCTCAGATCCACCGCTTCGCCCGAGCAGTTTAAGAGCTCGATCCAGTCGGAGAAGTCGCCGTCCTCGTCCCGGAGGACGGCCTTGTTGCGGATCATCAGCTCCGAGATGCGGATCTTCCCGGCGTCGGGATCTTCGGCCCCGGTGTCGCCGGGCCAGGAGAGACCGGGGATCCTCCCATCCACGGGAGGCGGGGCCTCGGTGGGAGCCGCCGCGGCGGGATCTGCGTCCGGCGCGGCGTCGGGCCGCCGGGCCAGTCCCAGCAGCAGCGCGCAGAGGACCAGGGCGGCCGCGGCGACGGCCCACCATCGTTTTTTCAAGATCCCCAGCATGCTTCTCCTCCAGGCAGACAAGATCGCGACAGCAGACAAAATTGCATATTATTATAGCGCAAAAGAGGCGGCGATGTCAACTTTGATCAAACGCGCAGCCTGCAGATCCCGACAGGAGAGCGGACAGAGGGGGAGACGGGTCGCCGACAGGGCGAGACGGGGGGCTGGCCGGGGCGTGACGAGGACCGGCCGGGAGCAGAGGACCGTTGCACTTTTGCGCGAACATTGCTATAATGCTGGAGAACGATCGAGACGACGGGCCGGCCGGGAAGGCGCGGCCCGGAGAATGGAGGGAGCGCCCATGAAACGGATCTTGCTGATCGGCACCGGCGGCACCATCGCCTCGGGCATGACGGAGGACGGCCTGACGCCGGAACTGACGCCGGAACAGCTGCTGCACTATGTCCCGGCGATCTCCGCGCTGTGCAAGGTGGACTGCCTGTCGCTCTTCAGCCTGGACAGCACCAACATCGCCCCGCCCCACTGGATCGCCATCACCCGGGCGATCCGGGCCCACTACCACGAGTACGACGGCTTCGTCATCAGCCACGGCACCGACACCATGGCCTACACCGCCGCCGCCCTCAGCTATCTGATCCAGGGCGCGGACAAGCCCATCATCCTCACCGGGGCCCAGAAGCCCATCAGCTACGACTCCACCGACTCCAAGATGAACCTGATCGACGCGTTCACCTGCGCCTGCTCCGAGGAGCTCTGCGGCGTGTGCATCGTCTTCAGCGGGCGGGTCATCCTGGGCACCCGGGCCCGCAAGACCTGCTCCAAGAGCTTCGCCGCCTTCTCCAGCATCAATTACCCCGACCTGGGGACGCTGCTGGATCACCGGCTGCTGTGCTACATCCGGCCGGAGCACGCCCAGCGACCCAGCTTCTACGACGCCCTGGACGAGAAGGTGGGCCTGATCAAGATGATCCCCGGCACGGACCACGAGCTGCTGGAGTTCCTGCTGCAGCGGAAGGACGCTCTGATCCTGGAGTGCTTCGGCGTGGGAGGCCTGCCCTCCTATGACGACGACGAGCTCTTCCGGGTGCTGCGGGACGCCACCCGGCAGGGCAAGTTCCTGGTCATGACCACCCAGGTGC
>JAFZOC010000144.1 GCA_017550765.1 Oscillospiraceae bacterium | reverse complement strand
GCGCAGCAGCACGTAGTCCACGCCCCAGGTGTCGATCGAAAGGCTCTCGATGTCCGGGTATCTGTCCTTCGCGATCTCGATGCCGCGCTGTACATGTCCGAGCAGCGCGTCGATGTCCCAGGTCAGGTGGCCGTCCAGTTCGGTCACGCCGTTGGGGAAGCGGTAGAGCTCTTCGGTCCTGATCTCGCCGTCCTCCAGCCAGCCCGCGATGTGCCGCCCGGAGGAGGCGCCGATGTCGATCGCAAGGTAAGTCTTCATGTCAGATCCCCCTTCATCCTTTGCCTATATCCTAAAGGATGAAGGGGGATCTTCCAATATCTTGAATTGACCAAAAAAGTGTCCTTATTTGCGGTCTCTGTATCTCTTTGGCGAGCAGCCGAAGCGGGCGGCGAACAGGCGGTGGAAATAGCTGATGTTCTCGTACCCGACGCAGACGGAGATCTCGTCCACCTTCCGGTCTGTATTCTTCAGCAGCCAGGCCGCCTGGCTCAGGCGCTTTTCCTGCAGGAGCTCGGTATAGTTCTTCCCGGTCGTCTGACGGATCAGGCGGGAGATGTACGGCAGCTCGTAATGCAGGCGCGCGGCGATCTCGGTGAGGCTCCCGTCGGCGTAGTGCTCCTCGATATAGCGCAGCACGGAGAACACCGCGTTTTGCACCGGCGTCTCAAATCGCAGGGCGTCGGCATGGTTTATGAGCTGCGCGAACAGCAGCCCCATCGTCATCTGGAGGATGCCGCGCTTGTTTGGGGTATCCTCTGTCAGCGTATACAGCAGGTTCTCGATCAGGTTCTGGATCGGCAGCACGTCCGCCACATGGAACAGCAGAGATCCCGTCTCGCTCTGCCCGGTCAGGCAGCTCACGACAAAACGGCGCAGGGGCGTCTCCTCTTCTCCGAGGAAAGCGAGCGTACCGGAGAAGAAGGACGGGCGCACGATGAGATTCACCGCCACATCCCCTTCGCCCGCCGGTGCGATGGACTGGCGCGCGTTCTGTCCCAGCATCAGCAGCTCGCCCTCGCGCAGGATGAGCTCCGTCCCGTTGACGACATGGCGTGTGGTCCCTGCGCACATGTAGACCATCTCCACATAGTCGTGGGTGTGCTCGGGGAAGGCGATAAAGCGCGTGTGCGGCCGGATCGTGATGATCCGCCCGGAGGGCAGCAGCTTGTCCCCGGAGATCACGTCCCTCGTCCCGTCCATGTACAGGCTGCGGTCGATCTGCCTCTCCCCGGCGAGGATCTTTCGCTCCTCGTCCGTAAGGGCGGAGAGCTTTTTCAGCAGCGTGTCGTTCAATCGCGATCCCTCCAAATGTTTTGCTCTTGCCATCCATTATACACCTTTTTTCGGGGACGCTCAAGGCCCGGGCCCTGCCGGTCACGCATCGCATGACGCGCGAAGGGGCGACCGCAGGGGGACCGTCCTTTCCCTCAGACAGCATGCCGGAAACAGGCATGATCCGGCCTGGGCGCCCATGTTTGGGACGGTCTCCCCGCCGACGCTTCGGTCAGCGGGGGTGCTCGTCGCTGCTGCCGTCGCCGCCGTCGGGACGGTCTCCCCGCCGACGCTTCGGTTAGCGGGGGAGACCGTTCGAGATCTCAGCAAACGACCTGCTCGTTGAGCCTTGACATCCCGGCGGGAAAAAGGGTATATTCAAGTTACCGGCGGCAGAAGGAGAAGCGCCGCGGCGTCCTGCCGATACAGACGGACGGCGCCTTGTGCTTTTGTGCCCGAGATCTCGGAGGCCAGGTCCTCCGAGGGGAAAGACCGAAGAGAGAGCCTGTCCGCGAACGCTTTTGCTCATCTCTTCGGGACCGAAGGAGACAGGAGGCAGATATCTATGAAAAAACGTATCCTGAGCATCCTCTTGACGCTGCTGATGCTGGCGTCCCTGCTGCCCACCGCCTTTGCGGACTGGGTCGTGCCGGAGGGCTACGACGAGTACGAGTATGACAAGCTCGCATCCTTCCTCGAGACTATGGACGCCGACCACGTGAAGAACGGCACGAAGCTGGAAGAGGAAGATGAAGAAAATGAAACGGTATATGACGTCAACGATCCCTCCACCTGGGCCGACGGATGGGTCTTTATGCCCTTTGGCGACACGCCCTATCACGTCATGTTCATCAGCTGGAGCGGCAAAGACCTTGTCGGCACCCTGGACGTCAGCGGCTTTACCGAGCTCAGCGGCCTGTATCTCTCCGGCAACCAGCTCACGGCGGTGGATGCGTCGAATTGCCCGGGGCTTGGCGACGTGGAGGTGTACAACGACACGGTGCAGAGCCTGGATCTTTCCAACTGCGAGAGCCTCAGCAACCTGATATGCAACAACGATCGGCTGACGAGCCTGAACGTCAGCGGCTGCACGGGCATTGAAGGCAGCATCTTCTGCAACGACAACCAGCTGACCGAACTGGACGTCAGCGACTGCGTGCAGATGGGGTCTCTGGACTGCCACAACAATCTGCTCAAGAGCCTGAACGTGCGCAACTGCGACTCCCTCTCCACGCTGAACGCGCAGAACAACGCGCTGACCGAGCTGGATCTGAGCGACTGCGCGAGCCTGCAGGTGCTGAACTTGGCGGGCAACCGCTTCAAGTCCATCGACACCAGCGCCTGCCCCAGGCTCCACCTGGACACCGTGACCGCGGAAGGCCCCGGCACCGTGGGCTACTGGGAGACTATGGCGAGCGGCGCTACCCGGGTCATCCTCTATGCCTATGCCGATGAGGGCGCGCAGTTCCTCGGCTGGTACGACGCCAACGACACGCTGCTGTCCACGGAGCCGGAATGGGACGCCTCTTCCGAGCTCGACAGCATCGGCACCGCCGTGACGGCGAAGTTCAAATGGGATCTGGTCGACGGCGTGTATCTGGTCGGCACCGTGAACGACTGGGCGCCCACGCCCGACGATCGGTTCGCGCCCAACTCGGACACCGACGGCGAGTACAAGCTGGAGACGACCCTCGCCCCGGGCGACGAGATCAAGGTCATCGAGTCCGTGGGCGGCAACTGGACCTGGTACCCCGGCGGCGACAACTATGTGGTGGACGAGGCCCACGCCGGCGCTGTGACGATCTACTTCAGAAACACCTATCAGTCTGCCTGGGCGGCGTTCGGCGGCTACTTCTACATCGCGGTCAAGCACAGCATCGACCTGACGACGGTCGGCGGGGGCACGGCCAGCTTCGCGCCCGCGTCGCCCTCCACCGGCGAGAAGGTCGTGCTGACGGTCACGCCCGCAGAGGAGAAAGTATATGACTACACCGAGATCTACCGGAAGACCGGCGAGGGGGAGAACGACAAGGAACTGGTCGAGCTCGGCTCCCTGCAGTGGGATGACGACGAGCTGAGCTTCTTGATGCCGGACTATGACATCCTCATCGTGGTCTATTTC
>JAFZOC010000143.1 GCA_017550765.1 Oscillospiraceae bacterium | reverse complement strand
CCCCGGCCACACCTGGGGCCACATGGTCTATCTGATCGACGACGCGTACCTCTTCACCGGCGACACGATCTGGTTCGGCGCGGACGGCGGCTACAGCTTCCTCTCCACCCTGGCCGAGGACAACGAACTGGCGGTCCGGTCCCTGGCGGCCCTGGAAAAGCTGCTCCGGGCCCGGAAGCAGCCCGTCAAGATCATCACCGGCCACACCGGCTGGACGGACGATCTGGACGCCGCGTTCTGGCACAGCACGGAGCTGTGCAGGCCCTTCACGCGGAGGTATACGGACCCCGAGGCGCCCTACGACGGCTATGAGGAAGCGGACGACACCGAGGAAAAGGCCCGTGCGCAGCGGCTGGCGAAGAAGGTGTTCCGCCCATGAGAGCCCTGGGGATGCCCGCGGGGATGTGGGCGCTCTTCGCCGGGAGCTTTCGGGATAAACTGACGGAGGCGCTGGGCTACGACCGCCCCACAGCGGCGGCGATCGCGAAGAGAGCCCGCGGCAGATACCGCGAGCTGATCCAAAAGCTGCCCGACTTTGAAAAAGGCGACCGCTTCCAAATGAACATCGTGAGCTGCGCGATGCTCGCGGCCTTCGTGCTGAGCATGCCGCGGCGGCCGGACGTGGACGAGCTGACGGCCTACTACGCCGCGGCCATGATGACCGGGCCGATGCGTTGGTTTTGCCGCCGGATGGGAAGGCAGAAGATCAGCGAGAAGGACGTGGCGGGCATGAAGCGCACCGCCGCCCTCAATGCGGCGGACCGCAACGCCTGTTCCTGGAACATGGAGTTCATGCCCTACCCCGACGGCAGCGGCCACGAGGCCCGCTTCTCGAAGTGCGGCATCTGCACGCTGATGGGCGAGCTGGGGCTCCACGACCTCGTGCCCGCCATGTGCCGCCTGGACTACGCCATGAGCGAGGCGGGCGGCGCGGACGTCTTCGTGCGCAAGTACACGCTGGCCTCCGGCGGCCCCTACTGCGACTGCGGATACAAGAAGAAAGCGAGGACAGAACGATGATCAAAACGACATTGAAGATCGACGGGATGATGTGCTCCATGTGCGAGGCGCACATCAAGGACGTGATCCGCAAGGCCGTCCCCGGCGCGAAGAAGGTCTCCGCCTCCCATACAAAGGGCGAGGCGAGCTTCCTGACGGAAGGTCCGGCGGATGAGAGCGCGCTGAAAAGCGCCATCGCCGCCACGGGCTATACCTGCCTGTCGGTGACGGCGGAGCCCTGTGAGAAGAAGGGCTGGCTCAGATGGTGAAGTACCATATCGAGAAGAACACGGTCCAGGAGACGCTGATCATCCCGCTCTTCGGGCGGCTGGTGTGCTCCGAGCGCTTCCCGCAGCTCTTTTCCGATCCCGAAGCCAGGCGGATCTGCGACTCCCTGGACTACGACTTCGCCGGGAAGCGGAAGAAGATGGAGTCCCCGGCGGGGCTCTTCGGCGCGCTGGAGGTGGCCCAGCGGCAGTACGACCTGCGCTGCGAGGTGGAGGCGTACCTGCAGGAGCACCCGCGGGCCGCGGTGGTCGACTTGGGCTGCGGCCTGGACGACACCTTTTCCAAGGTGGACAACGGACTCTGCCGGGGCTATAACCTGGACCTGCCGGACGTGATCAAGCTGCGCAATGAGCTGCTGCCGGCAGGGGAGCGGGAGCAGCACGTCGCCTGCGATCTCAACGACTTCTCCTGGATGGACGCGATCGACGGCTCGAAAGGCGCGGTGTTCTTCGCCGCGGGGGTGTTCTACTACTTCAGGACCGAGGACGTGAGAGCCCTCTTCTCCGCCATGGCCGAGCGCTTCCCCGGCACGGTGCTGGTCTTCGACGCCTGCAACGAGCGGGGCGCGAAGCTGATGCGCAGGACCTGGCTCAGGGAGGCCGGGATCACGGACGTGAGCGCCTTCTTCTCGCTGGAGGACGAAAAAGAGCTGACGGGCCGGAGCGGGCGCTTCGCCTCGGTCACGGCGAAGAGCTATATGCGCGGCTACCGCGATATCTACAAAGACGTGGGGCTGTTCCACCGGCTGATGATCCGCTTCTGCGACAGCCTGGTGAAGATGAAGATCGTGAAGATCGTTTTCAGGGAGGCAGAGAGATGACGCGGCATGAGGAGATCCGGCGGTCTTACAAAGAACTCGGCGCGTTCGGGAACGTCTACGACGGGATCGTTACCCGCTCCACGCTGCTGGGCAAGATCATGGACGGCCTGATCTGGGGGCTGGACAAAGAGCTCTCGGCCCGATGGATCGAGGACGCCCTGGCGCCGGTCCCGGCGAACTTTTCAGGGCGCCTGCTGGAAGTGCCGGTGGGCACGGGCGTGCTGACCATGCCGCTCTACGCCTCGCTGCCGAAGGCCGACGTCACCTGTCTCGACTATTCCGCGGACATGATGGCCAACGCGAAGAAGCGCGCCGCGGCCATGGGGCTCTCCAACGTCGCCTTCGTACAGGGCGACGTGGGCGCGCTGCCCTTTCCGGACGAGAACTTCGACCTGGTGCTCTCGCTGAACGGCTTCCACGCCTTTCCCGACAAGGACGCGGCCTACCGCGAGACCTGCCGGGTCCTGAGACCGGGCGGCGTGTTCTGCGGCTTCTTCTATATCGCCGGGGAGTTCGCGCGCACCGACTGGTCCGTAAAACACATGTACGTCCCCAAGGGCTTCTTCACCCCGCCCTTTGAGACGAAGGAGAGCCTGGAGGAGCGGCTGCGGGGCCTGTATCCAGAAGTGGAGGTCCATCCTGTGCGTGCGGAGGGGATATTCAAATGTGTGAAATGAGGTGATCCCATGCAGTTCACAGAGTTCGGGAAGCAGGACGGCAAGACGCTGCTGCTCCTGCCGGGCACGGCCTGCACCTGGCAGCTCAATTTCAGAAACGTGGTGGACGAGCTGGCGGAGAAGTACCATCTCATCGCCGTCAACTACGACGGCTTCGAGGGCGACCCCGCGGTGCTCTTCACCGACGTGCCCACGGTAACGGAGAAGATCGAGGACTATCTCCTCGAAAAGCACGGCGGCCGGGTGGACGGGGCCTACGGCTCCTCCCTGGGCGGCAGCTTCGTGGGGCTGCTGATCCAGAGAGAGCGCGTCCACATCGACCACGGCTTCATCGGCTCCTCGGATCTGGACCAGGGCGGGAAGCTGACCGCGCGGCTGCTGACGGCGATCGTCGGTCCCATGCTCTCCGGCGCCTGCACCAGCGAGAAAAAACGGGAGAAGCTGAAGGCGAAGCTGCGGAAAAAGGGCGCCATCGGGGACGGGGACAAGTCGCTGGACTTCGCCAATG
>JAFZOC010000142.1 GCA_017550765.1 Oscillospiraceae bacterium | reverse complement strand
GGAGCTCCACGATGATCTCGGGGCTTGGCGTGGGCTCTTCGGGCCGGGACGTCATCGCGGAGGGCATGCTGCACGCGCTGAGCAGGATCGCCAGCAGGAGCAGCCACATCACGACAACGTGATGTAATCGCGGGCTGTGGGCCCGATCGGTGGCTGTATCCTGAGCTCTCATGAGGTGTGAACACATCCATTCCTAGATACTGTGATGCGAAGCGGTTTCGTCCCGATCTGAACGAAAGACGTACGCGAGACGCTATACCGCGATACGATCTCATTATGCCCCATACGTTGGGTGAAGTCAAGTCCCGCAAGGCAGAAGGAGAAGTACGGTCAGGAGAAAAGACACCTGTATGATAAAACTGTGCCGCGGGATAATTACCCCCGCGGGGTATATACAGCGAGAGGCCGGGGTATCGGTGCGCTTTGATCGAAACACGGATGTAGGCCTGACTGGACGTTTTCTGCGCAGATACCGAACGGTCGCCCTATTCCTGACAGGGTAAAAAATAGAGGCCCTCACCTGCTCCGACACCAGATCTGGAAAGGCGCATACATACGAACAGACAGAACAAGGGCGGGGAACGCGCCCCGTCCTCAATACTTTATTTGATCTTTATGCTTTCCTGCGTTTCAGGAAGTACAACACCGCCGCAAGGGAAAGGGCGCTGAACGACAGCACCGAGGCCCAAACCACGGGGTCGCTCTCGTCCCCAGTCTTGGGCGCGGTCTGTGAAACTGGGTCCCCCGTTGCCGGGATCGCCTGCTGCGGCACCAGCACTTCACCGTACACGCTGCAATGCTTTCCTTCGGTCTAGCCGGGCTCCGTGCAGGTCGGCTCGACAGCCGGATCTACCACTTCGGGATGGCCCTTTGCTGGGATCCCAACATAGGTGGGATCGATCTCAGGGGAAAATGCTGTATAGCAAGACCCTCCTGTTGTATGTCACAACAGGAGGGTCAACGGTCGTCATAGCTAAAACGAAGGTTTGCACAGCTGCTTTTCTATTCCTCTTGGAATAGTTCCGATATCACGTCGAACCGACGGACCTTCGGAACGAATAGACATCATTCCCCGTCATCCCAGTTGTGCCAGACGTTCTGGACGTCGTCGAAGTCCTCTAACATTTCCAGCAGTTTCTGGAACTTCTTGGCGTCGTCCTCGCCCAGCTTGATGTAGCCGTTCTGGGGCAGCATCTCCACCTGAGCGGAGAGGAGCTTATAGCCTGCGGCGGTGAGCGCGTCTGCCACGTCGGCGACGTCGTCGACTCCCGTATAGACGGTCATCACTTCACCCTCGGCTTCAAAGTCTTCAGCGCCGGCTTCCAGCGCGTCCATCATCACGGTGTCCTCGTCCAGCTCCTCGTCCTCGTTGTCGATGACGATGACGCCCTTCTTGTCGAAGGACCAGCTCACGCAGCCGGCGGCGCCCATGTTGCCGCCGTACTTATCGAAGTAGTGGCGGATCTCGCCCGCGGTGCGGTTGCGGTTGTCGGTCATGGTCTCCACGATCACTGCCACGCCGCAGGGCCCGTAGCCCTCATAGACGATCTTTTCATAGTTCTCGGTGTTGCCGGCGCCCAGAGCCTTGTCGATGGTACGCCGGATGTTGTCGTTGGGCATGTTGGCAGCCTTGGCTTTGGCGATGACCGCGGCCAGCTTGGAATTGGAGCGGGGATCTCCGCCGCCGCCCTCCTTGACTGCGACGATCATCTCGCGCGCGATCTTGGTGAAGGCCTGCGCGCGCTTGGCGTCAGCCGCGCCCTTCGTCTTCTGTATATTGTGCCATTTGGAATGTCCGGACATAGAAAACAACTCCTCTTGTGTAAGATCAACATCGTTGATAATAGCACAAGAGGAGCGTTTTGACAAGAGGCGATCGCATGGAAGCCTGCAGATAAGATATACGCGCGCCCTGCCCTGTTCGTTTGTGGGATGGACGCAGGCATGTGCCGGCGGGCGCATGGAGAGCAGACAGGACCTGGCGCCGGGTCTCCGAGACCACGACCCCGTCAGGCTCTCGGGATCAGCAGCACCTCCGCATCCTCGTCGTTCCATGCGCGGATCTCTGCCAGATCTGCCCGATACGCTTTCGCGAGCTCCCATAGGCTCTCCCCTGCCGGACGCACCAGGGCTACGGACCAGTTCGAGCTGCTATCCGTCCCGTCTTCGTCAAGATCCAGAGATCTGACACAGCGGATGCTCTCCGCGCTGCGGCGTTCCCAGCTCACAAGGGCCTCCAAATGCAGTTCGAGCCCCTCCCCTGTCGCGCGGAGGGCATGCTGCAGGATCTTTGCGTCCAGTCCCGGCGTCCCGGGGACGGCAGGCGCTTCCAGCGTACAGCTTCGGCGGGCGCTGGAGAGCTCTCCCGAAGACATCCGCGTCAGCAGATCCAAAGTCACGGGCAGCCGCAGGACCTTCTCATCGGGCTCTACGACGCCCAGTTCGATCCAGGACGCGAGCAGTTCCTCACCATCGCCCAGGCCGGCGAGACGCGTATCGAGATCCAGATGCCTCTCCTCGTGCTCCACACGCGTCACATAGTCCCGCTCTTCTGTATGGCAGACGCAGTCGGCGCGCAGACTGTAGGCGTCTTGGATATAGCGCAGGTCCTCCTGCGTCCACACAGCGAGCTGGAGGATGGCATGCACCTCCGCGTCGAGAGCCAGGTCCCCCTCTATCGTCTGGACCAGCTCCAGTTCCAAAGAGCTCGGACAGACGAACATCTGCTGGGCGCACACGGCTGTTTCTCCGATATCGAGGAGCTGAGAGAAGGGCACTGAGAGGGCGAGATCCCTGGGCAGACCGTTCTCCCCCTTGTACCACAGGACGATCGAGAGCGCTCCCTTCACGATCGCGCGGCTCCCGATCTGTTCAAAGCCCTGACAGTTGAAGCCGATGCATTTGGAGAGCAGCTGCTCTTTTTCCCGCAGCGAGGATGGGAGCGGGACCTGCTCCCGGATCACGAATGCCTTTTCGGTGACGGAAAGACAGCGATAGGCGGCTTTGCCGGCATCCAAGGTGCGGATACCGTCCGGCGCGATCTCGGGCGGCCGGCTCTCGGAGACGAAGCTCACGGATCGGAAAGGCCGGATCTCCGCTTCGATCTCATAGTTCACCGCCAGCTTGCGAGAATTCAAAGGCCGCGCCTCCGTGCGCGCGATGGTCCAGTCCAGCTGCGGCAGCGCAGAAGGGTCTGTGCCCTCAAGGCCCGCGTCGAAGCGGAACGATCTCCGGACCGTCAGAGAGCTCAGCGCCCCCTCCCCTTCAGACAGATACTGGACACAGGATAGGATCTCGCCGGAGATCGTAACGGTATCGACGCCGATCTCTTTCCCCTTGAGCAACAGCGTGCTCTGGACCGTGAGCAGTTGTCCCAGGTCCGCGTTCGAGTCCGGCAGGACCTGCTCCGCGTTGATGAGGACGCGCTTCCGGACCGGCTCTCCCGCTTCCAGCGCGGGGAGAGCATCGTCTAGCAGTTGGATCTGCATGATATGACTCCTTTTCTTATGATGATCTGAAAGCTGGGCGCAGATCGGTCGATGTGCGCCTGCTGCGTCGGCGGCGCCCTCCCAAGGCGCCTGAGCGCAGGTTCAGCGTGCTGATGACCGCATCCGCAGCTCGTGCGGACCGGTCCGCGCGAGAGCCGTATACGGTCGCCCACAAGATGGCTCAGTAAGGTCCCGAGGCAGACCTGCGTCAGACATGGCGTAGAGAGTGGTGGATACTTTCGGAGCTCCAAGTTCTGCAACGCAGTATGACACAGTTCCGGCTGGAAGATCTCAAGCCGTTCTGTGGGATGCTGGTATCAAGCTTCTCCCGAGAGCCAGAGCAGAAAGCGCGCCAGCAGACGGGGCAAGCGGAACACATATACCTTCATCCGATCTCCTCCTAGCCACAGCAGCGCAGATACCAGACCCCGACACCGATGAGGCCCAGCGCCAGGAAGCCCCACCAGAACTGCGACGGCAGGACCAGAGCCATCAGGATGAAGATCCCGGCTCCGATCGCCGCAATGCCCCACAGACCGCAGCGTCCTCTTCGCATAATGGACCGCCCCCCGCATCCGGTATTTCTCTATACCGTATGCGGGGGGCGGGCGATGTATGCGCTTTCCGTTCGGGCTCTGTGCAGATCGATCATTCAGCGGCTGTCTGGAACGCTTTGTCCCAGGGCTTGTGCTGCGCGCTGAGTTCGTAGAGACGCAGATAGGAGCGATACCGGCTCACGGAGATCTCGCCGGCGTCGACCGCGCTGCGGATGGCACATTCCGGCTCCCGGCGATGGCTGCAGTCCGGAAAACGGCAATGCCCCAGATAAGGCGCGAAGTCCGGCATGTCGTACTGCAGTTCCTCCTTCGGGATGATGCGCATGCAAGCGATCTCAAAGGAGGCGAAACCTGGCGTATCCGCGACGTAGCTCTCCCCGCCCAGAGAGAAGAGCTCCACATGACGGGTCGTGTGGCGACCGCGTCCCAGCTTTTCGCTGATCTCCCCGGTGCGGAGCGCCAGCTCCGGCGCGAGAGCGTTGAGGAGACTGGACTTGCCTACTCCGGAATTGCCGGTGAAAGCGCAGATCTTCCCGCGCAGGGCCTGGCGCAGTTCTTCGATGCCGTCGCCATTCTCCGCGCTGGTGCAGACCACGCAGTATCCGGCTCTCCGATAGATCGCCTCCAGCTCTTCGCCCCGATCCAGGTCCGTCTTGTTGATGCAGACGATGAGCTCACAGCCTGCGTCGGCGGCCAGCACAGCGACCCGGTCGATCAAAAAGGGGTCCGTGACCGGCTCGGTGTTGGCGGCCACGAAGACCAGTGCGTCGATATTGGCGACAGCGGGACGGATGAACCAGTTGCGCCGCGGGAGGACCTTGTCGATACGCCCGGAGCCGTCGCGGTCCCTTGTGCAGGAGACCCGGTCGCCCACCAAGGGCGAAGTCCCATCCAAGCGGAAACGGCCGCGGGCTTTGCAGACGATCGTCTCTTCTCCGGCGCGGACGTGATAGAAACCGCTGAGGGCCCGGAATATGATGCCTTCCGTCATCCTTCCTCCGGTCCGGTAGAGACCCGCAGGATGATCTTGCCATGGGACGGCATCTGGCCGAATGCCTCGGCGCTCTGTCCGATCACCGTGCCGGCAGGCAGATCGCTCCTTGTATACTCCGAGCCGCCGTAGCTGAGCTCGCTGCTCTCGATCTTCCCGATGGCGGCGACCTCCGACAGGCCTACGAGGTTGGGCACTGTCACATACTGGATCTCCGGTCCGGCGCTGACCGTGAGATAGACCACCGAGCCCTGGGGCAGTTCCTGCCCGGCTTCAGGCGAGATGCCCATGACCATATTGCGCGCATATTCTTCCGATACTTGGTCCACGATCTCGGCGTAATAGCCTGCCATACGCAAGATCGCGGTAGCCTCCCGGTAATCCATGTTGAACACGTCCGGCACCTGTGAAGAGTTCGAACGCACATAGAGCCGTACGGAGATCCCGTCGCTGTCTACGTTCTCTCGGGTCCCGGCTGCGGGCTCCTGCCGGTCGACGATGGTGGCGCCGGGACTCAGCAGTACGATCTCGAATCGATAGATCGCGTTCTGAGGATCGCGCAGCAGGTCTTCATAGCTCTTGCCGTGGAAGTCCGGCACGATGACCCGTTCGGCCTCGGTGAAAAGGTCTCGCAGAAAATAGTTGAAAAGGAAGATCGCCAGTGCCAGCAGCGTGACCAGTACGCCGAACGTACCGGCAAGGAAAGTCACCCGCGACGAACGTTTCCTGCGGCGCTGGTACTGTTCCTGCGACATTTCGCTGACGGATCGGACCGGCACCACAGAGGGGGTCTCTAATTCCACTGCCTTGGCCTCGTCTTCCTGTCTGGCCTGATCTAGGGTGAAGCGGTCCAGAGCTTCGAGCATCTCAGACGCGCTCTGATAGCGACGGTCGATATCGGTCTGCATGGCTTTGGCGACGATATCTTCCAGCTCCTGCGGCACATCCGGCTCCAGCTTGCAGATGGATACGGGCAGCGTGTTCAGGTGCTTGACTGCGATCTCGCCCGGGGTGTCGCCGATGAAAGGCAGCGAGTCCGTGAGCATCTCGTACATCACGACTCCCAGGGAATAGATATCGCTGCGGGGATCGGGGCTCTCTCCGCGGATCTGTTCAGGCGACATATAATGGATGGAGCCGATGGCGATGCCCTTGGCTTCGGTCATCTCGTTCTCCAGAGCCGCGATGCCGAAATCGCCGACTTTGAGAGTGCCGTTGCGCAGCAGGAGCATGTTCTGCGGCTTGATATCCCGGTGGATCACGCCGCGTTCGTGGGCGTGGATCAAGGCGCGGCATATCTGCTTGGCGAAATAGACTGCCTGTTTCCAGGGGATCGGACCTTTCTGGATCATATAGTCCTTGAGCGTGATCCCCTGGACCAGCTCCATGACTATGTATTCGATGTCCTGCTCATGGCTCACGTCGAACACAGCGACGATGTTGGGGTCGGAGAGCATGGCGACAGCGTGGGATTCGGCATAGAAGCGCTGCCGGAACTCATCCTGCCGGGCCATCTCCGGCCGCATGATCTTTACAGCGACCAGGCGGTCCAGACGCAGATCCTTCGCTTTGTAGACGACGGCCATACCGCCTTCGCCGATATGCTCGATCAGCTCATAGCGGTCCTCCAGGACCAGTCCGATATTCCGATCTTGTTCGTCCATTCCAGTACCTCCCGGTCATCTCCGCAGGGCGATCACGGTGACATTGTCCCGTGCGCCTCGCAGAAGGGCCAGATCCATGAGCCTGCGGCAAAGTTCCTCCGGATCGCGATGCTTGCGTGCGGTCTCCAAGATCTCCCGGTCTTCTACGGTGTTGCTCAGTCCGTCCGAGCAGAGCAAAAGGATCTCCCCAATCCCGATCTTGACAGGAAAAAGGTCGGCGAAAACGCTCTCTTCCGATCCGAGGGCCCGTGTGATCACGTTCCGCTGCGGATGGGTCTTGGCATCTTCCCTGGAGATCGCGCCGAAGCGCACCAGTTCTTCCACCAGGGAATGATCGCGGGTGACCTGACGGATGCTCTTCCGCAGAGGCGAGATCAGATAGGCTCTGCTGTCCCCGACGTTGATAATATACCCACTTCCGCTGCGCTTGATCACAGCGCCTACGATGGTCGTGCCCATGCCCCGGTATTCCTCGCCGAAGCGGGAGTACTCATAGGCGACGCCGTTGGCTTCCGCGCAGGCTCCGCGCATGATCGCTTCCAGATCGTAGGTCTTGCCGCTGCTGGATCGCAGACGCTCGAAGACGCAGGTCGCGAAGGCGCGGTCGCTCAGACGGCTGGCCAGGCCACCCGCCCGTTCGCCGCCCATGCCGTCGCACAGGACAGCGATCGTCAGCCCCTTCTCCGGGTACAGCTCCAGCAGGAAGCTGTCCTGGTTCTCGGACCTGACGGTCCCTTTGTCTGTCAGACCAAAGCTCTTCATATCACTCTTGGAATATCACTCTTGGACCGTAGGTCCGCTCTCTGCGGCCTTTGCCGCAGATCCTTTCTCTGCTCTCTGCATCTTCCGCCGCAACTGCCCGCAGGATGCGTCCACGTCGCTGCCCAAACGCCTGCGCACAGTCACGTTCACGCCCTCTTCTTCCAGGATCTTGATGAATGCGCGCATGTGCCCGGGCGTAGAGGGCTGGAACTGCCGCTCCTCCACATGGTTGAGCGGGATCAGGTTCACATGGGCGGCGATGCTGCGCGCTTCCTTCGCCAGGAGCCTGGCATGGCGCTCCGTGTCGTTCACCCCATCGATCATGGCGTATTCGAAGGAGATGCGCCGCCCGGTGCGATCGTAATAGCGGCGGCAGGCCTCCATCAGCTGTCTGATTCCGCGCCCGCGATTGGCAGGCATGATCTTGGAGCGGGTCTCGTCATCCGGCGCATGCAGCGATACCGAAAGCGTGAGCTGGAGATCGCGTGCCGCCAGATCGTCGAAACGCTCGGTGATGCCGCAGGTGGAAAGGGAGATGTGGCGCATGCCGATATCCATCCCGTCCGGGTGGTTCACAAGCTCAAGGAAACGCATCACATTTTCAAAATTGTCCAGCGGTTCTCCGATGCCCATCAGAACGATATTGGAGGTGGGCTTGCCGGACTCGAGCTGGGAGAAGAGCACCTCGTCCAGGATCTCAGAAGGCTCCAGACAGCGCACCAGGCCGCCGATGGTGGAAGCGCAGAAAGCGCAGCCCTGGCGACAGCCTACCTGAGACGATACGCAAACGGTGTTGCCGTGCTTGTAGCTCATCACGACGGTCTCCACCGCGTTCCCGTCGTACAGTTCCCAGAGGTATTTGATCGTCCCGTCGATCTGGGAGACCTGTTTTGACAAGACCTTGGGCTGATAGAGCGTATAGCGGGCTTTCATTTTTTCCCGGAGCGCCTTGGGCAGATCGCTCATCCCGTCGAAGTCGCGCACGCCGCGATGGAGCCAGCGGAACACCTGCTTCGCGCGATATTTCGGTTCGCCCATGGCGGTGAGCTCCTCTTCGATCTCGCCGGGAAGCATGGACAGGATATCCTTGCTCATGGACCGTTCCTCCTGATCTTTGCCACGAAGAAGCCGTCTGTACCGTCCGTCTGGGGCCAGAAGACGTGCATCCCGTCCGGGGCCGATATCCCGCCGGCATCAAAGCCTTCTATGGAGAAGTCTGGATGCTCACGGAGAAAACGTCCGATCTGGTCTTCATCCTCCGCGCGGAGCACGGTGCATGTTGAGTAGAGCAGCACCCCGCCGTATGCGACATAGCGGCAGACGGTATCCAGGATATCGGCCTGGATACGGGGCAGCGCGTCGATCTCCTCCTGACGTTTCCAGCGGATCTCCGGGCGTTTGCGGATCACACCGATGGCCGAACAGGGCACGTCTGCGAGGACGATATCGAAGCGTTTTTCCAAAACGGGATCAAAAGATCTCGCGTCCATCGCGCGGACCTGGATGCTGCGGATGCACAGCCGTTCCGCTCCGGTCTGGATCAGGCGGAGCTTTTTCTCGTGGATATCGCAGGAGAGGATCTCCGCGGCATCCCCCGTCGCGATCGCCGCTGTAAAGCTCTTTCCGCCGGGCGCTGCGCAGCAGTCCAGGATCTTCATCCCGGGCCTGGCTCCGGCGGCTTCCACCGCGATACGCGCGGCGCGGTCCTGCACATAGAAGAGCCCTTCTTCATATCCGGGCAGTTCCGTCACGCGTCCGCCGGGGAGCTCATAGCAGCCCGGCAGTTCCGGGAAGCTTTTGAAGGGTGCGCCCATCCGTTCCAGAGCGCGTTCATAGTCGGCCGGCGAGACCTTGCGCCGGTCCAGCTGGATCGTGAGCGGTGGGATCTCGTTATCAGCCCGCAGGAAGCCTTCCGCAAGAAAAGGTCCTCGCTCCTGCAGCAGACGTTCGACCAGCCACTGCGGGTGGCTGAAACGGATCGCGAGATGCTCCGCGCTCCCCTCTCCGGGGATCGGCGGAAGATCGTCCCTGTCCTCGGCGACCCGACGCAAAACGGCGTTCACCAGTCCCGAAGCTCGTCCCAAGCCCCGTTCGCGGCAGAGCGACACGCCCTCGCTCACGGCGGCGTGGGCAGGGATCTTGTCGAACAGGATGATCTGGCATACGCCAAGGCGCAGGATGTCCCGCAGGAGGGGCTCCAGGTCTTTCTTGTAGTAGTGTTCGATATAAAAGTCCAGGAGGCTGCTGTTCTGCAGTACGCCCAGACAAAGACGAGAGGCCAGCGCGCTGTCTCTCGCGTCCAGACCGCTCCGGCGGATCTCCGCATCCAGGCTCGCGCCGGACCAGGCTCTGTCTCTGCGGCAGCGCTCCAAAGCGGAGAGCGCGACTGCTCTAGCGCTCGTCATCATCGCATGCTCCACCGATCTTGAGCGGGTGTCCCCGCAGATAGTTCGCTGCGCGCATCCGCTTTTTCCCCGGAGCCTGGAGCTCCAGGATCCGGATCGTCTCGCCCTTCGCGCAGGCGACCTCGATGCCGCGGGCATCTGCGCAGACCAGTTCACCGGGGCGCTTCGCGGTCCTGTTCTCAGTGCGCTCAGCGTCGAAGACCTTGACCACCGTGCCGTCCAGTTCCATGGTCGCCACCGGCCAGGGCTGCAGCCCGAAGATCCATTTCAAGACCTGCCGCGGCGTCCTGTCGAAGTCGATAGGGCTGAGGGACTTATCGAGCTTGCCCACATAGCAGGCGAGGCTCTCGTCCTGGGGGATGCGCGGCGCGGTGCCCGCTTCGATATCGCGCAGGGATCTGACCAGCAGTTCTGCGCCCAGCGCGGCCAGCCGCTCATACAGTTCACCGGAGGTCTCCTTTTCAGCGATCGGCGTCTCAGCGGTATAGATGATATCGCCCCGGTCCATCTCCCGTGCCATATACTGGGTGGTGACGCCGCCGGTCTCGTCTCCGTTCAGAACGGACCATTGGATCGGAGACGCGCCGCGATATCGCGGCAGGAGCGAGCCATGGACGTTCACCGCCCCATAGCGGGGCAGCGCGAGCATCTCGTCGGGAAGGATCCGCCCGTAGGCGACCACAGCCAGGATATCCGGTCGTAGACCGCGCAGGATATCCATAGCTATCCCGTCGCGCATCTTTTCCGGCTGAAAGACGGGGATGCCCCGCTCGGTGGCCAGTACCTTTACCTCGGAAGGCGTGAGGACCATCTTCCGCCCCTGGGGCTTGTCGGGCTGCGTAAAGACGCCGACGACCTCAAAGCCCTCGTCCAGGAGCTTCTCCAGACACACCCGCGCAAATCCGGGCGTGCCCATGAATACGACGCGCATCTTATACCTCTTCGCGGGCGAGCAGTTCTTCCTCCGAGAGCATACGCTCACATTTGGACAGGAAGACGATGCCGTCCAGATGGTCGATCTCATGGCAGAAGCAGCGGGCGGTGAGCCCGTCGCCCTCCACCTCGAACCATTCGCCGAAGCGGTCCTGCGCACGGACCTTCACATGCATGGGCCTCTTGACCAGACCGTATTCGCCAGGGGCGCTCAGACAGCCCTCAGGGCCGTTCTGCTCGCCGGAGCTCTCGACGATCTCGGGATTGACGAGTTCGATCAGTATCTCAGGCTCCCCTTCCGGCACATTCGTCTCGAGCACCAGCACGGCGCGGCGCAGCACGCCCACCTGGGGCGCAGCAAGGCCGACCCCGCCGGCTTTCTGCAGGGTCTCGGCCATATCGTCCAGCAGCTGGTGGAGACGGCTGTTGAATTCGGTGACGGGCCGGCTCTTCTTATAGAGCGCCGGCTCATCCTTGCTCAGGATGTTCCGTAATGCCATTCTTTTCTCCTGTCTGCCGCCTTTGGCGGCGCTGTTCCTGTATCGTCCCATCGCATGGCGCGACGAGCACTTAGTCGAAGGGATGCTCCTCCGCAAAGGCGGAGACGCCCCGAAAACGCTTGTCAGTTGCGCATTCTGTGATAGCCTGCCGCAGGGCCGCGCGGATCCTCGCGTTGGCGGTACAGCGTACATGGATCCGAAAGCGGTAGCGGCTGTTGACCTTGACGACAGCCAGCGGCGTCGGGCCCAGGATATCTGCCCCCGCCGGACCGATCGAACGCTGGAGCTCGTCCCGGACGAAGTCGCCTGCCCGCAGTACGAGACGCTCGTCCATCCCGGTGAGGGTAACGGCCAGCAGGTCGCAGAAAGGAGGCGCGTTCTGGAGCTTGCGCAGCTCCAGCTCTGAGGCAAAGAAAGCCTCGTAGTCCTGCCGGGCAGCCAGACGGATCGTCTCGTTCTCAGGTGTGAAGGTCTGGATGATGGCGCGACCGGGACGGTCACCGCGGCCGCTGCGCCCTACCACCTGGGTGATCAGGGAAAAGGTCCTCTCCCCTGCCCGATAGTCGCCGGCGTACAGGCTCTGGTCGGCTGAGATGACGCCCACAAGGGTCACGTTCTGGAAATTCAGGCCCTTGGTGACCATCTGTGTGCCGACGAGGAAGGGGATCTGCTCCTTGCGAAATCGCTCGAACAGCAGCTCATGAGAGCCTACAGGCGCAACAGAGTCGGTGTCCATGCGCAAGATCTCTTTGTCCGGGAACAGAGCCTGGATCTCTTCGACTACCAGTTGGGTCCCGGCGCCCACATGTTCGAGCGTACCGCCGCATTTGGGGCAAGCCTCATCGGCTCTGCGGGAATAGCCGCAGTAGTGACAGATCAGACGCCGATTCGCGCCGTGATAGGTCAGCGAGACGCTGCAGCGGGGACAGCGATAGGTGAAGCCGCACTGTGTACAGTTGATGAGCTTGTTGCTGCCGCGACGGTTGAGGAAGAGGATGCTCTGCTCCCCTGCCTCTACGTTCCGCTGCAGTTCCTTTGCCAGGAAAGAGCTGATACAGCTGCCGTTCCCGCGTCGGAGCTCCGTTCTCATGTCAACGATGCTGACCTGCGGGAGCTCCTGCTCATTGTAGCGGGTGTCCAGATGGAAGAACGCGTAGCGCCCAGTTTTCGCCTGATACCGGGAGACGATGTCCGGCGTGGCAGATGCCAGGAGCAGCAGGCAGCCGCTCTTGTAGCAGCGGTACTTCGCCACATCTCTGGCGTGATAACGCGGAGAGGAGCCGGAGCGGTAGGTCTCCTCCTGCTCTTCATCGATGATCACGATCCCCAGATCTGACACAGGGGCGAATATCGCGCTGCGAGTCCCGATCACCAGGTGCGCTTTGCCGCTGCGGATACGTTTCCACTCGTCATAGCGCTCTCCGATGGAGAGACTGCTGTGGAGCACGGCGACCTCATCTCCAAAATAGTCGGAGAAGGTCTGCAGCATCTGCGGGGTCAGTGCGATCTCCGGCACCAGAAGGATCGCAGAACGCCCGCGTTGGAGCTGCTCGCGGATCAGATGGACATAGACGCTGGTCTTGCCGCTGCCGGTGACGCCCAAGAGCAGAGCGGCGCCGGCGGTCCCTTTTTTCGCCAGTGCATCCAGCCCTTCGAAGGCGCGCTGTTGCTCCTCGTTCAGAGTCGGGAGAGCTTTGAGCTCGTCCGGCGGCACGACCGGCCGTCGATAGACTTCGCGCTCATAGAGGACCACGAGCTCCTGTTCGCATAGCGCGTTCAGGGAACGTCTGCTCGCGCCGCAGTGCAGCAGCAGATCGCGTACGGGAAGAGCCTCAAAGCTGCACAGCATGTCCAGCAGTTCTGCTTGGGCACGTGAACGTCGCCGTTTTTGCTCCGCCTGATCTGCGGCCTCGTCTGCAGGTACAGACAGACGGGCCATCTCCACGGTCTTGTCGTTCACACGACGGGTACCGTCGTCTTTGAACCAGAGCCCGGCTGGCAGCATCGCCTTGACTGCCTCGAATACGGTGCAGAAAAAGCGTTCGCTCAAAAAGAGAGCCAGCTGGATCTGATCGGGCGTCAGGATCGGCTCCTCGTCCAGGACGGCAAGGATGGGCTTCAGCTGTTCCCGCTCGCTCTTGGTATCCACCGCGAGGACGACGCCCTCCGACCGACGGTTCCCTCGGGAAAAGGGGACATAGACCCGTACGCCCGGGGCGACTCGCCCCATGAGCTCCTCCGGTACCAGATAGTCATAGGGGCGATCGATCCAATATGTCGCGGCGGAGACCGCTATCTTGGCTATCGTGATCGGCACGGGGATCACCGCCCTTTCCGGGAAGGCGCCGTTCAGGCCTCTTCTTTCTTCGTGATGGTGAGCTTGCCGGTGTAGACCTCGTCGATCGCGGAGGAAACGGGCTTGCGCTCCAGCGGGGTCTCGTTCTCTTCCGCCTCGGCGGAGAGCTCACGGGCGCGGCGCGCCACCAGGTTCACCAGCTGATAACGGCTGCCGATCTTGTCGACCAGCTCAGCAACAGGGGGATAAAGCATCATGGTACAGTTTCTCCATTCTGCCGCGCAAGGCGGCTGTTTTTCAAATATGCGCGAGGATCTGCTTGCGGTGTTCGAAACGGCAGTGCTCAGCCTGGATGATCGAGGCGAATTCGCCGGCTGCCACAGACAGATCGTCGTTGATGATGATATAGTCGTAGATATCGGCTTCGCGGCACTCCTGACGGGCGCGGATGAGACGCGCTTCGATCACATCCTCGGCATCGGTGCCGCGCAGTACGAGCCGACGGCGCAGTTCATCGAGGTTTGGTGGGATGATGAAGATCATGACGGCTTCGGGCATCTTCTCCCGGACCTGGCGCGCACCCTGGACCTCGATGTCCAGGATGACGTTCATCCCTTCCGAGAGCCGCTGCTCCACGAAGCCGCGCGGTGTCCCATAGAGATTGCCCACATACTCGGCGTGCTCCAGCAGCTCGTCCTGTTCGATCATCTCCAGGAAACGTTCTCGATCCACAAAGAAGTATTCACGCCCGTCGACCTCCCCCGTCCTGGGCTTGCGTGTCGTGACAGACGTGGAGAAGCACATGTCCTGCCTCCCCTTGATCGCCGTGAAGACCACCGTGCTCTTTCCCGCTCCGGAAGGCCCGGAGATCACGATAAGTTTCCCTTTTTCAGCCATCCTTGTTCGTTCCCTCCTCTTCCCTGTCTTCTTCAAAACGCGCGGCCAGGGTCTCTGGCGGCAGCGCAGACAAGATCACGTTCCCGCTGTCCATGATGAGCACGGACCGCGTACTGCGACCGAAGGAGGCGTCGATGAGCTCTCCCCGTTCGCGCACTTCCTGGATCAGACGCTTGATGGGCGCGGAATCGGGGCTCACGATGGAGATCACCCGCTCCGCTGCCACGAGATTGCCAAATCCGATCGCGATCAGCTTCATGGCGCGCTCCTATTCGATGTTCTGGATCTGCTCGCGGATCTTCTCGATCTCCGCTTTCAGTTCCACGACCACATATGCGATCTTGGCGTCCTGGCATTTGGACCCGATGGTGTTGGCCTCACGGTTGAACTCCTGGATCAGGAAATCGGTCTTGCGACCGATCGGCGAACCGCCGTTCATCATGAAGGTCAGCTGGTCGATGTGGCTGCGAAGCCGTACCGTCTCTTCGTCTACGGCGATGTGGTCGGCGTAGATCGCCGCCTCCATAAGGATCCTGCTCTCGTCGATCCCCCGTCCCACCAGGACTTCTTCCATCTTCTGCGTCAGGCGCTTGCGGTATGCCACGACCGTCTCCGGGGCCGCAGCCTCCACGGTCTCCACCAGAGAGCGGATGACAGCCAGGTGGGAGAGGATATCTGCCTTGAGCTTCTCCCCTTCGCGCAGACGCATGGCGTCATGGTCAGCCAGGGCCGCTTCCGCGATCTGAGCGATCCCTTCGAGAAGGACGCTCTGATCCACCTCTCGTTTCTCGACGGTCAGGACATCCGGGAAACGGCTCACGCTCATAGCGGTGGCGTCATTGGGCAGCCCGTAGCGCTCCGCGATGTGCCCGATCGCGTCCAGGTAGCAGCGAAGGAGCGCGTCGTTCACTTTGACGGTCATATCGCCGCCCTCGGACGAGCTCACGTTCACGAAGACATCCACTTTCCCGCGGCTGATATGGGCCTGCACCCGGGACTTGATCAGTTCCTCTGCGAAGAGGAAGCTCCGCGGCGAGCGAATGGAAGTGTCCAGGAACTTATTGTTCACGCTCTTCAGTTCGATGCTGATCTCCATGCCATCGACAACGCCCTTGGCGCTGCCGTAGCCGGTCATGCTCTTGATCATGTTCCCTCCCCGGCCCATCAAGCGATGATCTCAAAGCTGATGGGTTCGTCCTTCTTTTTGTGTCTCTGCGAGAGGATCAGTACGACGGCACTGATGATGAGAGTGCCGAAGCTCATCGCGATCCGCGCGCCTTCCGTCCAGCCCAGGAGCGCTGCCAGGGCATAGCCCGCCAGGAAGAACAGCAGCGGCATCACGTAGACGAGCATAGCCGCGCCGAACACCCGGGACGTCTTCGTCTCGATGACGACGCGCTGACCTGGCTTGCAGCCGATGTTGTCCCTGGCCAGCGCTCTCAGCTCGCTCTGGAACATGCAGGACTCACAGCTGCCGCAGTTGCCGCCGCAGGCTGTGGAGCGGGTCACGACCACTTCCGCCATCCCATCCGGCAGGATCTTCGTTACGATCGCATCCTGTGTCATTCTTCAGCCCTCGTGATCCGGAGCGCGACGATGTAGGGCGTACCGTCCTCCCGTTTGATCGCGCCGACATCCGGCTGACCTTCTACACGGATCTTGACGGAGAGCATATAGGTGCCGGTGGTATCCTGCAGATCGGACAGGTCGATCTCTGCGATGATCTGCTCCGGGTCGAGGGCGTCCAGCACTTCGGAAGGACCTCTCATCCGGACCTGGATGTTCTCAGAGAGCATCTCCACGACCATGTCGTCCGTAGCGCCTACCCAAGAAAAGTTGGTGACATTGAATTCTCGTGTCTCTACGCCGATGATCTCGATGGTCACCTTGGCCTCTGTGGGACTGTTGATCCGGACGAGACCGTTGGGGATCTGGATCGGGTAAGTGGCCGTATAGACCGAGGCGAACTCGCTGAGATCGATCGTGTCCAGCACGATCTGATTGAAGCCGGCCAAGGCGGAACTGTCTCCGGCCAGCGTGATGCTCTTGGGCTCGATGGTGATCTTGGTGTTGGTCTCGGTGGCACCGGCCCCGGCCAGGATGCCGACGTTCAGCGGGATCACCTTCATCTCCATGATCGGCAAGGTCGCGCGGATGGTCTCGGGCGTGATCTTGAGACCGGTGGTGGAGACGGGGTCGTTGTTCGCATCCGCGAGGATGTAGCCTGTATCGACTGTATAGGTGCTCTGGACGATCTGATCCTTGCCGAAAGTCACATAGACATGATGCACGTTCTTCAAGTAGATCTCAGGTCCCTCGACCGTGACGGTGCTCGGTTCGAACACAGGGGTCTCGGCTGTGAAGCCTTCCGCCACTTTCCCCTCAAAGCCCCCGACTACGGGGATCGTGCGGGAGGTGAGCATGGTCACCATGAAATTGATGGTATCCTGGGAGCGGTTCGTGATGACGAGATTCTTTTTCTCCGTGCCCGCCGGATATACGATCTGATAGTTCAGCGATGTATAGGCTGCCTGAGACAGCTTGCTCACATCCACCTGCGCGACCATGTCCGAGGCATCCAGCGCGTTCACGATACGGCGGGGACCGCGGATCTCCACCGAGACGCTGTTGGTGTCCACGTCGGTGATCACCAGATCGTGCAAGCTCTCCAGCGTGTCTTCGCCGACGAACTGTACCGGGATGTTCCGGAACTCTCTTATGGTCTCCGTTGTCTCGCCGGACGTCACATAGACCCAGGCCAGCAGGGAAAGGACCAGGGAGATGGCGAACACGACCAGTTTGTTGTCCAGGATCTTATTGATCAGCTTCATGTTTCTTACCCCTGAATACACCGCGGACGGCGCGAAGGATCTTCGCGACCGGTCTGTCGTCCTCTTTGGCTACGATCAGTTCATTATGCAGGAGCTTGTCCAGCGTGGCTTCTGTGAGATGCCGCTTGAGCATCCCCTCTATGGCCACGGAGATCGCGCCGGTCTCCTCGGAAACGATGATCACCAGCGCGTCGGACTGCTCGCTGAGCCCGATGCCGGCGCGGTGACGCATGCCGAGCTCCTTGCTGAGGTTCGTGTTCTGGGTGAGCGGGAGGACACAGCCTGCTGCCGCGATCCTCCCATCCCGGATGACCACAGCGCCGTCGTGGAGAGGCGCTTTGTTGAAGAACAGGTTCTTGATGAGCTCTGACGAGACATCCGCGTCCAGGATCGTTCCGGTAGCGAGGATGCTGGTGAGCTTCTCCTTGCGCTCGAAGATCATCAGCGCGCCGGTGCGGGAGGCGGACATCTCCGTACAGGCCAGGACGACCTGGGCGATGGCGGACTCCATCGCCGTTGCGGACACATCGGAACGCGAGGAGATGCTCCGCCCCATCCGCTCCAAGAGCCGCCGCAGTTCCGGCTGGAAGAGGATCAGCAGCGCGATCAGGCCCAACTCCACGGCTTTGCGAAGGATGAAGTTGAACATCGTCAGCTTGAGGTAATCGGACAATACCAAAGCGGCAAGGACGAAGATCAC
Organism: Oscillospiraceae bacterium; assembly: GCA_017550765.1. The sequence continues at coordinate 22,266 of JAFZOC010000142.1, read as the reverse complement.
GCCCTTGAACAGATTGTACGTATTCGTCCGCCGGACGAACCAGATCACCTTATAGATCAGATAAGCGACGATGACGATGTCCAGGATGTCCCAAAAGCTTATCGTCTTGAACGCAGTCTGGGCCGAACTGATGAATTCACTGAATTGATCCATGCATGATCCCTCGACTTTTATCCGGAGCGCCTGCGCCTGTGCATGATGCTCCTATCATACCTATTTTGTTATTATATATCATCGAACAGAAAAACGCAAGTCAAGGAAGCAAGGAAATACGGCGTCGATCAGACCGTCGGCAGAGCACGTCGCTGCTCTCGCGTCTCTACGAGGATCTGACGAAGGATACGGCAGGCGTTCCGCACCTGTGCGGTCGAAAGAAAAGGCGAAAAACTGAGGCGCAGCGTGCCGGAACGCAGCGTCCCTGCGCTCTCGTGCGCCAGCGGAGCGCAATGGAGGCCGGCTCGAACGCAGACGCCGCGCTCCGCGAGCCTCGCGGCGAGTTCCTCCACATCCATAAAGGAGGGACGCAGAGACAGAACACCGCACTGGCAGCAGTCCGGTCCCGAGAAGAGCTCGCTGTCGCTATCACGCAGCGCGTCCTCCGCTGCGTGGAGCAGTCCCCTCTCGTGCCGCAAGATCCTATGGACGCCTTTTCGTCTCACATAGCGCAGCCCCTCCAGGAGCCCCGCGACGCCGCACACATTGTGGGTGCCGGCTTCCAGTCTGTCTGGCAGGTCAGCAGGCATATCCTGGGAACGGCTCTCGGAGCCGGAACCCCCATAGATCAGAGGCTCTGCGTCTGCTCCGCACAGAAGGAGCCCTGTCCCCTGGGGCCCCATCAGCCCCTTGTGCCCGGGCATAGCGATGAACGCAGCGCCCAGCGCCTGCATGTCGATGTCCAGGATCCCGGCTGCCTGGGAGGCGTCTACGATCAGCGGGACGCCGCTCCTTCTGCAGAGGTCTGCGATCTCGCCGATCGGCGGGATATAGCCGAACACGTTGGAAACATAGGTGCAGACGACCAGATCTGCGCCGGGTATCTTCTCCCGGAACGAAGCGATCGTGTCGTCCGGATCGAAGATGCGGCGCCCCGCGACCTGGATCTCCGCGCCGATGGCATGGAGAGGCCGCGTCACGGCATTGTGTTCGAAGCCGGAGATCAGGACCCGATCGCCGCGCTCTGCCAGGCTGCGTATCGCCAGGTTCAAGCCATGGGTGGCGTTCATGGTGAAGACCACATGCCCGGGATCCGGCACATGGAACAGCTCGGCTGCTTCGACGCGGCAACGGTACACCGTCTCCGCTGCGAGCATCGCGGGCCTGTGCCCGCCACGGCCTGGACTGGCCATGGTCCTGACCGCACGCGCCGTCGCAGCGCTCACCTGAGGCGGCTTCAGCAGTGAAGTCGCTGCACTGTCAAGATAGATCACAGCTCCACCTCCCGATAGCCTCCGTCCTCGCCCCTCGCCAGCAGTTTCCCGAAGGGGAGGTGCGCGTCCCGCAAGATCTTGACCGCCTCCGGGCCTCTCTTTCGTACTGTGACGGCGTGCCCGCAGCCCCGCGGATCTGAACCCTGCGGCGCGCGGCTGACTGTCGCCGTTATCCCTTTCCGTTCCAGAAGCTCCGCCGCTCTCTGTGCATATGTGAGCGAACGGCATAAGATCCAGATCTGCCCCATTCTCCTGCTCCTTACGAACTCGACTGTCCCGAGCTTCTGCACCCGTTTATGAAGAGAGAAGGACCTTGCCTCAGGCAAGATCCTTCTCTCTTTGTACGGATCCTATCTATCCTATGCGCATAGATCCTATCTGTGCGTAGGACATGTCATCGTTCCGACTCCACGATCAGCGCCACCGCGTGGGCGGCGATGCCGAGCCCTTGCCCGGAGAAGCCGAGCCCTTCCTCGGTGGTGGCCTTCACGCTCACGCGGTCGAGCGCGACTTCCATCGCCTCAGCCAGGATCTCCCGCATCCTCGGAACGTATGGCGCCAGCTTCGGCTGCTGGGCGATGACCGTACAGTCGACGTTCTCGACCGTATAGCCGTTTCGGCGGAGGAGCGCGCGAACTTCCCGCAGCAATCCCACGCTGTCAGCGCCTTCATAGGCAGGGTCTTTGTCCGGGAAGAGCTTCCCGATGTCGCCGAGGGCCGCGGCGCCGAGGAGCGCGTCCATCAGCGCGTGGGTCAGCACATCCGCGTCGGAGTGGCCCAACAGACCTTTTTCATATGGGATGTCGACGCCCCCCAGGATGAGCCTGCGGCCTTCGACCAGGCGGTGGACGTCATAGCCGTGACCGATCCTCATCGTGCTCTCCTCTGACGCAGGATGGCGTTGGCGAGGATCAGATCCAAGGGCTTGGTGAGCTTGATGTTCTCCTCGTCGCCTTCCACGATGTATGTCTTCACGCCCAGGAGCTCCATAGCGGAACTGTCGTCCGTGAGGGCGACGCCTTCGTTCATGGCCCGAGTCAGAGCGCCTTTGATGAGGTCTGCCTTGAAGACTTGCGGAGTCTGGATGCGCCAGGTGGTCTGCCGGTCGACCGTGCCCACGATCGCGCGGTCGTCGCCGGCGGTCTTGAGGGTATCGGTGCTCGCGATGGCTGGGACGGCGGCAAGTTTTACCCGAGCGACCTCCACCACACGGTGGATCAGCTCCTCGGTGACCAAAGGCCGGGCGCCGTCATGGATCGCGATGAGGTCGGCTTTCGCGCTGACTTCGGAAACGCCGGTGAGAGCCGACTCTGCGCGCGTCTTCCCGCCGCTGAGGACCTTGCTGACTTTGCCGATGCTGTACTCCCTGCAAAGCTCGGAGACTTCGCCGAGCTTGTCTGCGGTGGTGACCACGACGATCTCCGCGATGTCGTCGCAGGCCTGGAAAGGCATGAGCGACCTGGCGAGCACAGGGAGCTCGCCGATCCTGGCCATGATCTTATCGCTCCCCATGCGGACAGAGCTCCCGGCGGCCAGGACGACCGCGGAAACAAAGGGCTTGGCCGTATGCTTCGCAGAGAGCCGTTTCAAAGACTTGAGCAGATCCATCTTTCGCGCCTCCCCTGTTCAAGCTTCAGTTCTTGAGCTGGCGCATACGGAAGAAGTTCCGCATGCCGTCCTCCATATCTTCCAGATGCTTGAGCATCTTGCCGGCGCCGTAGGCGGTGCAGGAGATGGGGTCGTCGACCACAGTGGTGCGGATGCCGGTGCTGCGTTCGATCAGACGGTCCATACCGTAGATCAGACAGCCGCCGCCGGACATGATGATACCGTTGGTGTCCAGGTCGCCGACCAGCTGCGGTGGCGTCCGCTCCAGAACGGTGTGGATCGCTTCCAGGATCGCGTTCATAGGCTCCACGAAGGCTTCGATCAGCTCGTTGGCGTTGATGTGGACGACTTTGGGCATGCCGTTGACGAGACTACGGCCCTTGACTTCCTCGACGCCCATATCGGAGCGCTGCATCACACAGCCGATGCTGCGCTTGATCTCCTCCGCGGCGCCGATGCCGATCAGCATATCGTGCTTGCGGCGGACATATTTGACGATCGCCTCGTCGAAACTCGCGCCTGCGATCTTGATCGACTCGCACTCCACCACACCGCCCGCGGAGATGATCGCGATCTCGGTGGTACCGCCGCCGATGTCGATCACCATATGGCCCTCCGGACGGGAGATATCGACGCCGGCGCCCATGGCGGTGGCGACAGAGGTCTCCAGAAGGTAGACCTTCCTGGCGCCGGCCTCGATGGCGGCGTCGATCATGGCGCGCTCCTCGACGCCGGTGACGGAACTGGAGACGCAGGCCAGGACACAGGGCTTGAACAAGCTGAAGGAGGTCACACGGCTCACCAGTTCCCTCAGCATCTGGGCGGCCATCTCATAATCGGAGATGACGCCGGCGCTGACCGGATGGATCGCGACGATGTCGGCGGGAGTGCGCCCGATCAGCTTTTGCGCGTCCTGACCCACCTTGGAGATCTTTCCGGTGATGCGGTTGACCGCGACGACCGTAGGCTCACGCGCGACGATGCCCTTCCCCTGCTCGAACAGCAAAGTGGAGGATGTGCCCATATCTACTGCGATATCTCTCTCAAATATGACCATAAAGATGCTCCTCTGTCTATCTCGATGTCATGGTATCTGTCTCAGATCCGCTTCCTGGCGACGGTGACAGCGGAAACGCTCGCCGCCCCGGCTGCTTTGAGGACACGGGCGCATTCGCTGAGCGTAGAACCTGTCGTCACGATATCGTCCACCAGCAGGATGTCCCTGCCTGCGATCGGCGCGCCCGGCATAGCCTCATACACGCCATGGACGTTCTTGCGGCGCTTCTCCGCGCTCTCCGTGGAGGACTGCGCCCGATTGTTCCGCGTCTTCCGAAGGAGCTGGATACAGGGGATCCCCTTTTTCCGCGCGAGTTCTTCTGCCAGGAGCCTCGCCTGATCGTAGCCGCGCTTCCGCAGACGCTGCCTGCTCAGGGGCGCCCAAGTGATACTATCGCAGAAAAAGCCGTTTTCGTCAATAGATCTTGACAGAAATTCCCCATAAACTTTCGCATACATTTTCTGACCGCCGAACTTGTATCGCAGCAGGGATGAACGGACGTCCCCTTCGTAATACAGCGGGGAACAGCAGCGGTCGATCTCCTTCAGACGCTGTACGGCCTCTGTTCCGGTCTCGGGGAGGCTCGCGGCGCAGTCGGAACAGACGGTCCCCTCTTCACGCATCAGACGATGACAGAAGATGCAGCGCCTGGGGAAGAACAGATCCAAGATCTTCTCAACGAGCTCCATCTGCAGCACTCCCCTCTCGTCTGGCGTGATCCGCGCACAGAGGGAACGACCTTTGGGATCGTTCCCGTGGTGTCCCTTGCGATGAGCATCCGGCACAGTACCTGCGCTGTCCAGCGCTATGCCTTGCGGCGTCTCGCCGGGTGACGATCATGCTCAAAAAGGATTGTACACCTTTTTGCATGTTCCGACAAGATACGATCCGCTATATCCACGGAAATTTCCGGGTCCATGAAGAAGCACGAAGAAACGGTATGTGCAGAAGGACCATGTATTCATGCCGGATGTCAGGTGGATCGGGCACGTCGGCTCACGATCCTTGACGATCTTCCCTCATGCGCAGGCGCGAAAGGATCTCGCGCCCAAGAGACGGAGAGAGCAGGACAAGCGAGAGGAGCGCAGGCACAGCCATGGAAACGTTGATGAGATCTGCTGCCCGCCAGATCGCCTCCGTCGGCAGGAGGCAGCCCAGAACGGCACAGATCACATAGGCCGTACGGTAGAACTGCTCTGCGGACGGATCAAAGAGCGCGCAGAAGCAGCGTGTACCGGTCACAGAGCATCCCATCACGGTCGTAAAGGAAAAGAGCGCCAGGAACAAGGAGAGGGCCCAGGACGCTGTCCGTGTGCCCCAAACGCTGGCAAGCGCGTCGCGGAAGAGCTCAGGTCCGGGGAGGTGGCCATATCCGATATCGGCCCCGCTGCAGAGGATGGTCAGCGCGGCGAAGGTGCAGAGGAGGATCGTGTCCACGAAGACCTCCACGATGCCCCAGGACGCGTGGATCGCAGGCTCTTTTGAGGCGACAGCGCTGTGTACGATCGAGGCGGTGCCAAGACCTGCTTCATTGGAGAATGCACCGCGACGCAGCCCCCATAGGATCGTCTGACGCACACCGATCCCGCCCACCGCGCCCCGGATGGCCTCCGGATGGAAAGCGCAGCGGCAGATCTCCCGAAAGATCGGAAGGATCTGCTCGTGATGAGCGAGGATCGTCCGCGCGGTGAAGAACAGGAACACGATCGTCATCCCCGGGACCAGGGCCTCTGCCGCGTGTCCGACCCTGGCTGCCCCGCCTGCGAGCACTGACCACAGGAGCGTGGACAGGACGAGCGCCAACAGTATGCGCAGCGTGGGGCTCTCTGAACGCGGCAGCGCAGCGCTCACAGCAGATACTGCGCCGTTCATCTGCGCCATATCTCCTACTGCGAGGGCCGAAAGAGCGCCCAGGAGCGCATAGGCGCCGGCGGCCTTTTTTCCCAGAGCGAGCCGGATGTATCGCACAGCACCGCCTGGGTGGAGCTGCCCCAGAAGGATCTCTGCGTACTTGATCCACATGCCCAGGACAGCCGCGATCCACATCCAAAAGACAGCCCCGGGGCCGCCCATAGCGATCGCCTGCGCCGTCCCTACGATGTTCCCGGTGCCGATGGTCGCGGAGAGCGATACGCTGGCCGCTTGGATGCCGCGATAGTCCCCTGCCCTTTTCTGGCGCCGGCTATGCTCTGTCCGCAGGAGACTTGGGAGCGCCCGGAACGGGAGCGGTCCGGCAGCCCTGATCAGCGAAACGCCGCTCAGGAGGAAAAGAGGCAGGAAGAGCCCCGCCCAGAGCGTATCTTCGAGGGTCGAGAAAAACATAAGCTTTCTTAAAATTCACAAAAAGAACTATCTTTTTTCATCTTTGCGTGCTAACATGGCAACACTTTTACCGATCGGGACACCTGTCTGTCCGGTCGGCGAAGTGTTTGCTGCCTTGACGCGCAGCAGAGCGGATCGGTGAAATAGTGCTGTGGTGACCTGCCATCATATCGTCATCATACGCGCGGGGCTCTTGACCCATGCGAAGGATCGGCGTGATGCTCGCCTTCCGGCTTTTTCGCGATCCAAGACCCAGGACAGATCCCAACAAGAAAGGATAGATGCTATGAAACGATCGATCACTTTCCTGCTCGTGCTCGTGATGCTGCTCTCCATCCTTCCTGCCGCCTCTGCCGAGGCGATCCAGAGCCGCGCCGTCATCGGCGCAGATCTGACGGAAGAGCAGATCGCGCTCGTCTACCAGGCTTTCGGCATCAAGCGCGGCGATGCGATCGAGCTGAAGGTCACCAACCAGGAGGAGCGCCGATACCTGGAAGGCTATGTCAGCGACGCTCTGATCGGCACCCGGTCGATCTCCTGCGTTTATGTAGAGCTCCTTCCCAGCGGCTCCGGCATGTCCGTCTCTACCAGCAACATCACCTGGTGTACGCCGGAGATGTATCTGAGCGCGCTGGCTACGGCAGGCATCGTCGACGCCAACATCGTCGTGGCCGCGCCATTTGAAGTGAGCGGGACCGCGGCGCTGACCGGCGTGTACAAAGCTTATGAGGACATGACCGGAAAGAAGCTTGACGATACCGCGAAACTGGTCAGCACCCAGGAGCTCACGATCACCGGTGACCTTGCCAACGAGATCGGGAGCATGGACTCTACCGCCATCGTCAACGACCTGAAACTGATGCTGGATGAGACCAAGAATATGAGCGACGAGGAGCTGCGCAAGACGATCGGTGAGATCGCAGCGGAGTACAACGTCAGTCTCACCGACCGGCAGGTCGAACAGCTGATCTCCCTCTGCCGTTCTCTGGAGGGACTGGATCAGGATCAGCTCCGCTCTCGTGTCGAGGAGATCCAGGGTACTTTGAGAAAGCTCTCCGAGGCAAAGACGAAAGTCGTCGGTTTCGTGGAGACCGTCAAAAAAGTCGTCGAGTCCATCAGCAGCTTCTTCCGCAGGATCGGCGATATCCTCGGCCTCTGAGAACATGCGGCCAAAACGAACAGAAGAGCGGACGGGATGACCGTCCGCTCTTTTCGTATCTGCTCTATCATGTTCATATGATAGCGGAACGCCGCAAGGCGTTCTGCCGAAAAAGCTATGCTGCTCAGCGCGGGAGGATACCTGTTGCGCCAGATGCTCTATCGCCCGATCTGTCGTCAGCGGTCGAACCTGCGCGCATAGCCGCAGCGCCGACAGAGAGGCTCGACCGCCCTGCGCTGGCTGAAGCCCTCGTACATGGCTCTGGCGCGGGGGCTGGACAGGATCTCGTCCAGTTCCTGACGGAAGAGGTCTCCCAGCGGGATATCGCCGTCATGATCCAGGCAGCAGGGCACCACCGTGCCGTCGCACAAAACGCCGATCTGATCTCTCAGCCCATAGCAGAAGACCTCGCCGCCCAGATCATCCCTCTCAAGATCCGGCCAGTCGAAGCGTTCTCCAGGGTCCAGCCAGACCCGGTCCCGCAGTTTCTGACCATTGCGGCTCTTGCTCCACGGAAAGGGGAAGCGGCGCTCCAGAAGCTCCAGGATCTCGCGGTTGCGGGTGTCCAGGCCGCCCTCGTTCCAGAGCCGCAACTCGCAGAGGATCCCCTTTTCCGCGGCGGCGATCGCAAAGCTGGCGCAGCCGTCCAGATATCCCGGCAGATCGCCGCCGACATTGGCCTCGAAGGACTGGAGCGAGATGTTCACTTTATGGACGGCGGGGGATGCAAGAAGGAGCTTCCCTCTCTCCGGGAGGAGCCGCCCGTTGGTCGTGATCATCACGCGGAAGCCGAGCTCCTGCGCGATGGCGAGGAGCTCCCCTAGCTGGGGATGGAGCAAAGGCTCCCCCAACAGATGGAAATAGAGATACTTCGTATATCCGCGGAGCTTCCCGGCCAGGACGCGAAAGGACTCCACGCTCATGAACTGCTTTTTACGCTTCGTTCCCGGACAGAAAGCGCAGGACAGATCGCAGATATCGCCGATCTCAAGATAGACTTTCTTCAGCATATCCAGCTATCTCCTACTTTCGTTCAGGTAACAGGGTTCGATCCGGACGGGAACGGTCGCACGAGGACGTAGAGCCTGTCCGTGTTCGGACACGAAAGAACGAGCAGCCGCACCGGCATCGGTGCGGCTGCTCGTTCCGGGTCAGAAGAGACCGGGCAAGCCGCCCATGCCGCCCTGGAGCTTGGTCATGACTTCTCCGGTCCGGTCGTCCGCCTTTTTCAGCGCGCCGTTGACCGCCGTCAGGATCAGGTCCTGCAGCATCTCCACGTCTTCGGGATCGACGACCTCGGGGTCGATCTCGATGGAAGTGAACTGTCTCGTTCCGGTGACGACGGCCTTGACGGCGCCGCCGCCTGCGGTGAACTCGAACTCGGTGGACTCCAGCTCCTGCTGCATCTTCATGAACTCCTGCTGCATGCGCTGGGCCTGTCTCATCATGTTCGCCTGGTTGCCGGGCATTCCCCCGCGAAATCCGCCTTTTGCCATTCTTTTGCTCCGATCTGCCGGTATCCGGCTGCATTCTCAGTCTTTGACAAAGTGTACTTCTTTGAAAGGACGAAGTTCGTCCACATCGCGCCGCTCTTGCGCCTGTTCATCGACGTTGCGCAGGATCAGCCGCAGAGGACGACCTGCGCCTTTCGCCATCGCCTCCATCAAACGCTGCTTGTAGTTGCCGCGTTCGATCCGCTCTAACATGAAACGGCTGCTCGTCAAGATCATCTGGTCCTCGTGGAACAGGCAGTTCACCAGAGCGTCGTTGGATAAGTTCGTGCAGAGATCCACCGGCAGCAGCGAGGGCATGGCGGCGAGGATCTTGCCCCAGAGCTCCGGATCGGGAGCAGGGCCGACCTGGACAACGGGTCGCGGATCTTGATCTGTATCGTCTGCGCCGACCGTGTCATCCGCAGGCTCTGCGGCAAATGGGCCGGACGTTCCAGCAGCGTCGTACGGGAGAGCCTCTTCCGGGCTGGAGGGCTCTTCCTCTTCCTCCTCATCGTCGTGGTCCTCGATACGATACTCGTCGCTGACGTGGGACTCGGACACGACGGACCTGCTGGCATAGAACTCAGACATCGCCTGGTCCTCATGGTCAGGAGACGCAGACGGAGCGAGCGGCTCCGCGGTCTCAAGAACGTCGGTCGGCGAGGGCTCGGGCCCCCGACCGACAGCTGACGTCGACCCTGCCGGCGCTTCCCCTGTCGGCGACGGTCCAGCCCTTGCAGGAGCCCCGTTTGCCGCGACAGTGCTCGGATGGGCAGGGACAGAGGTGACAGGCGCCTCCGGCTCCGTCGATCGCGTGGACGCGGGTCCTCCGAACGCTGCCGCTGCGTCTGAGCCAATGTTCTGGACCGCCCGTACTGGTACGTTCCCCTTCTCCACGAACTCTTCCAAGCGGGAGAGACGGGAACGCAGGTCCGGGATGCTGTCGCCTGCAACATCGGAACACAGAGAGACCAGACACAGTTCCACTGCAGTCCGGGGCTTTTTCACATCGCGCATCGTGCCGAGCGTATCCTGGAGCGTGTGCAGGGCTGCCAGGATCTCTTCCGTGGTCATCCGCTCTGCGAAGGGGGCCAGGACGCCCAACTCAAAGCCGCCGGAGATCAGCTCACGTCCGGCTTTGGGAGAGACATGCAGCATCAGGATGTCCCGCAGGAGGGTCGATAGCTCATCCAGCAGAGCGACCGGGTCTTTCCCGTCCATCCACATCCCTGCGAAAAGATGCAGGGCGGCATCGGCATCGTGACGCAGGATATCGTCGAGGAGCTCCGACACGCGCCTCTTCCCGGTGAGCCCCATGGCGGAAAGGACTTTATCGGTGTCGATACGGTCCTCACCGGAACACTGGTCCAACATGCTCAAGGCATCCCGGACGCCGCCATCCGCCAGACGCGCGATGAGATCGGCTGCTCCTTCGGTGAGGCCGATGTGCTCCTGTTCTGCGATATGCAGCAGGTATCGCGCGATCTTGCCTGCGTCGACCCGGCGGAAGCTGTGCCGCTGACAGCGGGACAGGATGGTCGCCGGGACCTTGTGCAGTTCCGTGGTGGCAAGGATGAACATCAAATGCTCTGGCGGCTCTTCCAGGATCTTCAAAAGAGCGTTGAAAGCGGACATGGAGAGCATGTGTACCTCGTCGATGATATACACACGCTTTTTGACCATGGCCGGCGAGAAGGTCGCCTCTTCCCGGAGGGCGCGGACATTGTCCACGCCGTTGTTGGAAGCGGCGTCCAGTTCCACCACATCCACGACGCTCCCATCCAGGATGCCCCGGCATGCAGCACAGGTGCCGCAGGGCTCTCCGTCGACGGGATGTTCGCAGTTGACGGCGCGAGAGAGGATGCGCGCACAGGTGGTCTTTCCGGTGCCTCGCGTGCCGATGAAGAGATAGGCGTGGGACAGACGGCCGTTCTTGACCTGCTCCCGGAGGGTCGTCGTGATATGCTCCTGACCGATGACCTCGCCGAAGGTCTGAGGACGCCATTTGCGATAGAGAGCGCGATACATACTGTCCCCTCCCTTCCTGTCCGAAGACCGGAGCTGAGCCGGCCGATGATATAGCAGTGGCTCTTGACAAGACTGCACACCTGGCTCCGAAACATGCGCTATATCCGTTACCGCCGGCAGCCGGCTCAGATCCGGCGACCTCGCGGCACAAGCCGAACACCGCTTAATGCTGCTCGGTCCCCCGCCTGACATGGTTCACGGGTCGACCTTGCGCAAGACCGGATCGTCAACGCTGCTTACCGGGGTCAGTCGACACAGAACAGCCCCTCGGCCAGGAATTCATCCCTGCTATAGCGGATCGCAGGTAACAGGGCACCGCTAGCTCCCCGACTAGTGCAGCCTTGTCAAAAGCCACGATGCTATATTACTACGATCGTGCCATTTAATCAACCTTTTTTTCTTCCAGTCAAAAGAAGAACGCCAGGATCTGGGATCCGGTCTTGTTTTGCGACGATCAATGTGCTAAAATAACATGATTTCCTATTTGGAGGCGCCCATGAACAGCATCGATTCTGTCGGTAAAGCAAAACTGATCGTGCATGAGATCGCAAAGGCGATCGTCGGGAAGGATGAGGTCCTCGTCAAGGTGCTGCTGGCTGTGCTCGCCGGCGGACACATCCTGATGGAGGATATCCCCGGCGTCGGGAAGACGACCATGGCGGTCTCTCTCTCCAAGGCACTGGGGTTGGATTATAACCGTGTGCAGTTCACGCCGGATGTGCTCCCGTCTGATATCACCGGCTACTCGATCTTCGATAAGAACAGCGGCCAGATGCGTTATCAACCCGGCGCGGTGCTCTGTAACCTCTTCCTTGCGGATGAGCTCAACCGTGCCACCAGCCGGACCCAGTCTGCGCTCCTGCAGGCGATGGAGGAAGGCGAGGTCACCGTGGACAACAAGACCTATCCGGTCCCGCAGCCGTTCATCGTCATCGCGACCCAGAACCCCACCGGCGCCAAGGGCACGCAGATGCTGCCGGATTCCCAGATGGACCGCTTCATGCTCCGTCTGACGATCGGCTACCCCGAGCACCGGGACGAGATCGAGATGATCCGCCGCAAGCAGAGCGGTATGAGCCCGGAGGACGTGGGCCAGGTCGTCAGCCGTGACGAGCTGATGCAGATCCGCAAGGAAGCCGCGGCGGTATACATCAAAGACACGATGATCGACTACATCGTCTCGCTCTGTGGGCAGACCCGGAAGGATGCGCGCATCCTCCAGGGCGCGAGCCCCAGAGCCTCCCTTGCGCTCACTTCCCTCTCCAAGGCCACTGCCTGGATCCAGGGGCGCGACTATGTCCTTCCCCGGGATGTGCAGTTCGTCTTCCGCGACTGCATCGAACACCGTCTCATCTGGACGCCAGATCTGATCCGTTCCCCTGCCCGCTTCGCCGTTCTGGATGAGATCTTCACGTCCGTCCCAGCTCCGTCCATCCGTTGATCTATGCCTACCGTCAACTTTTTCCTTTATCTGCTCTACCTTGCGCTGGTCTTCTACTTTCGCGCGGCGTATATCGGCTGGTTCGGTCAGTATGTCCTCCTGAGCTTCGCGCTGATCCCGCTCCTGCTCACGCTTCTCTCGCTGCCCTCCATGCTGCGCTCGAGCGTTTCGCTGACGACTGCGGGCAAGCTCACGAAAGGCGCGAAGGCTGAACTGCTCCTCGATCTTCATGTGCCGACCTTACTTCCGGTCCGCTATTTGACCGTGACCATCGAGATCGAGAATCGATATACCGGAGGAAGGATGCAGGACAAAGTCCGCTATCCCATGGTGATGAACGGCAGCAGAGCGATCGAGCTCCCCACGGACAGCTGCGGTCAGCTCGTTTGCAAAGTGCTGCGCCTGGAATGCCGGGACGTACTTGGCCTCATCTCGATCCGGCGCAAGTGCCCGGAGCCTCTGGTCTGTACGGTCCTGCCAGAGCCGATCGGGCCGGAGGTCCCCATAGACCTTGACGCCGCGCTGGATACAGCGCAGCATCTGATCCCCAAATATGGCGGAGGCTTTTCGGAAGAACACGAGCTCAGAGAGTACCAGCCGGGCGACACCATCAACAGCATCCATTGGAAACTCAGTTCCAAGACGGACGAGGTCATCGTCCGCGAGCCGATGGTCCCCCGGGACAAAGACGTTTTCCTGGTCCTGAGCCATGCCGGAAAAGACGACCGTGGCCTGGAGCTCCTGTACTGGCTGTCACTGCAGCTCTGCGAGCGGGAGATCCCCCACGCGCTTGTCAGCGATACCATCCACGACGTCGTGGAGAGCGCGGACACCGTGGACGCGCTGGAGACGATCCTGGCGAGGCCGGCGACTGGCCCGAAGTCCTTCGATCCGTCTACGGCGAAATGCATCTTCCTGATCCATGAGGGGGAGGTGCAGCTGAAATGAGATCCTGGCTCGATCGGGCTTTCGAGTTGTTCTTGCTGATGGTCGCGACGCTCTCACAAGTCGCGATTATCGCGGACAGCTTCTCCTGCGCTACGTCCCCTTCCCTGTACCTGTGGCTCCTTGTAGTCTGCATCCTTTTCTGGGTCGCAGCGGCTTTTCGTAAAGGCCTTTTCGTGAGCATGTCCCTGCTGGGGATCACGCTATACGCTGCCTTCCGGCATTACCGCAGCGACCCTATCGCAGAACTGTACGATCTGATCGACAAGGTCTGTGGAGCGTTCTACGAACACGTCTCTCACGCCGGAGCGAGCTATCAGTACGAGAACGCGGTACCGTCCCACGCGCTGGTCCTGCTGTTCATCGGGACCATTCTGGCGGCCTTTCTGGTCGTGTCGGTCCACGGGAAAACGAACTGGTCGCTCTTTTCCATCATGGCGACCCTGCCTCTGTTCGCCGTATGCATCATCGTCAACGGAGATCCGCCTGCGCTCGCCTGCGCCGGGCATCTGCTTTTCTGGGCGCTCGTCGCGATCAAAGACAGCGGCGCTCAAGAAGACGGTGCGATCGGCCGCACGATGCTCGTCTGCATCGGACCGATCTGCCTGGTCCTCGGCATTCTGCTCCTGATCTTTCCGCCGTCCACCTACGAATACACGGAGCGCGATGTCGCTTTGAGCGAGTTCTTCGATAGGACGGGCCATGTCCTGGAATTTTTCACGGGCGGCCGCAGCGGTGAACATGCGTCTCTCGCCTCTCCTGACGGCTCGGATGAGGCGCAGGCGCCCCGTTCCAGCTTCCGCAGCTCCTGGGACCAGGACGACGACAGCATGGCTCTCAGCCAGGCCTATGACCAGGTGAACGCGGAACTTACCGTCATGCAGGTCAAGGCAGAGACGAGCGGGGCTTTCTATCTTCGCATCCGCTCCTTCGGAGACTACACCGGCACTGGTTGGCGCCCGGCGGAAGAACTCGACGCCGGCTCCTCGCTGCCGTTCGTTGCTTTTGCGGTCGAGGGCCTGCCGGATACTACGATCCGTGAGGTGGAGATCCGGACCTACGCAGACATGGGAGCCCTCTGCCTCCCCTATTATTCCGCAGTCTCCTCCGGACAGGATCCGTATGTTGCCGACGTGGAACAGGCGAACTATCGCGTCTCGTACGCAGAATACCGCGGGGACCTGTCCCAGCTCCGCGTGCCTCCGGGCGCGGAAGCTGCAGAGCGCACCTATCGCAGCCATGCCTACAAGGTCTACACGGCGCTGCCCGAGAAGACCCTGGCCTGGGCAAAACGTTATTGCGAAGTGGCCGGCCTGTCCGCAGATCAGGATGACATCGTGCTGCATGTCGCTGCCCATGTCCGCAGCCATGGCGTCTATGACTTGACGACGGCCCCCTACAAGACCGACGACTATGCCCTGACTTTCCTGACAGAGTCGCAGCATGGCTACTGCATCCACTTCGCAACAGCCGCCACGGTGCTCTACCGCGCGCTCGGCATCCCCGCCAGGGTCACGGAGGGCTTCTTTGCGGATGTCCAGGCGGGACGATCCACTGATATCAAGGCAGGTTCCGCCCATTCTTGGGTCGAGATCTATCAGGACGGCCTGGGCTGGATCCCGGTGGAGGTCACCGCCTCAGCGGGCATCGCGACCCAGGATCCTGTTGCCACGCCGACTTCGTCTCCTACCCCTACGCCGCCTCCGAGCCCTGCCGCCACGATGGATCCCGTGACAGATGCACCGGAGCCCAGCGCTGTGCCGACTTCACAGCCGACGATCTCGCAGGAAGGCACGGATGGACCGGATGGGACGACAGGTACAGGCGGAGCGGATGAGAGCCAGACGCCGAGCGCAGCACCGGATGTCCCTGGCCTTTCCCAGGGATCTGAGCCGGTGGCGCACCGCTCTTTTCCCTGGCGCGTCATCCTGACGGTCTTCGCGATCATCCTTCTGCTGCCCGCATGGTACGGCTTCGCACGTCTGCGTTTTCTGTCTCAGATCAACGACAGGGACGGGCGCAGAGCTGCTATCGCATGCTGGCGCTATGCCAAGCTCGCAGAGCGGTTTGGCGCGGAGATGCCGGAGCCTGTGATCCGCATCGCAGAGAAGGCCGCGTTCAGCTCGCATCTGATCCTTCAGAGCGAGGCGGCAGAGTGCCGAGGCGCTCTCCTGCCTGCGATCGAAGCGCGATATGGGCAGCTGAGCACAGCTCAGAAGCTGCGTTACCGTTTCCTCTATGGTCTGCGCTGATACATCGGATATCTATCCAAAAGAAAAGCCAAAGAGCTTCTAGGCTCTTTGGCTTTTCTTTTTTGAGAGCATTCGATCGTCATGTGCTTTTCGGCCCGTATCATCTGGCGCAGAGCCAGTGGTCCTGAGCCTCGGAGCGGAAAGCGTCAAGGTCCCGGGAAAAGCTCTCATCCAAGGCCGAGACTCGCCCCAGTCCGAGTACGAGAGGGTCTATGCTCCTCTTTTTCGCAGGTATGATACGACGGTCTGCCTCAGGCGCAGCATCCGCTTCCCAGACCATCTCCCGCAGAGCGCGAAACCGTCTCCATTCTACGGCACAGACCGGATCGCTCGACAATTTGCAGATCAGTTCCGGCTCTGTGCCGTAGAGGTCTTCCTCGGCGAGCACACCCCGCGCGAGAGCACGCGCGAGGATCTCCGATAGGATCTGCATGGCGTAGCGATCTTCCGGCGAGACATAGACCCGACCGCAGCGCAGCGCGCCCTGCGCGAAAGCCAGTGCGCGCGACAGGGTGCGAAAGACCAGTTCCGGCTCGCCATCCTCGTTCCGGTCGACGGTGAGATCATTATAAAGCTCGGCGATCTGTGCTGTGGAGAGGAAGCCATAGTGCAGCAGGTCGCCCAGCGTATATTCCAGCCTGTCAGCGGAGAGCCGAGGAGACGTGTTGTCAGCGATCGGATAGCGATGATAGTCCACGACCGCTTCCGTCGGGATCTGCCAGCGGCGCAGCACCGCGCAGATCTCCTCCGACTCGCATACGATCCGGGCCGTCCCATCCTCTGTGGCTTCCTGCAGCATCGCGTCTCCGCGCATAAAGTCGACGACATGGGAGAAGCAGGGCGTTGCGATGTCATGGAAAATTGCGGCCGTCGCCTGGACCGGGTCCTGTGTGAAATGCCATACGATGAGCGCTACGCCCAGGCTGTGTTCGTGGCGTGTGTATGTTCCCAGACTGCGGAACAGCGGAAAGCTCGTATACTCACAGCCGCAGTCCATGCCCACCTCGCGCAGACGAAGCATCTGCGGCGTGTACGCAAGTTCCGCAAGAAAGGGCGGGATATCCGGATGATAGATCGACTCCAGCATATGGATCCTCTTTCCTTTGCGTCTGTCCCGGGACCGTCTCTTCGTCGTGTCAGATCCCCAGCGCTTCCCGATACTCCGCTTCCCGGAAGCCTACGAGGACGAAAGTGTCGCCTACCAGGATGGGACGCTTGACCAGCATGCCGTCGCTGGAGAGCATCTGGAGCTGATCGGCCTCGCTCATGCTCGGGAGCTTGTCTTTCAGACCGAGCGCTTTATACTGCAGACCGCTGGTGTTGAAGAAACGCTTGAGAGGAAGGCCGCTCTTCTCCTGCCAAGAACGCAGTTCTTCGACGGTGGGACGATCCTCCTTGATGTGCCGCAGCGTGTATGTGACTGCGTTCTCATCCAGCCAGCGCTGCGCTTTCTGACAGGTGCTGCATTTCGGATAACAGATGAATACCATGACGAGGCTCCTTTCTGACTACGATCGGTGGCGTTTCGATATGGGCGCGCGTTCGGTGCGGGTGTTGCCGTCCTGCGCTCCGCTCGTAGGTAAGCGCTCTTCGCGTGGACAGGAGATCTTTGCAGGGGCGAGACATATGGACGGGCTGTTTTGTCTCGTTCATGTGCCGTTTCCGGAACTAACGATGGATATACATCCTGGTCATCTCGGGCTCGCCATCGCCCTGGACCATGCAGAGGAATTCCCAGCCATAACGTTCATAGAACCCAGTGTGGTCTGTGACGAGGTATAGAGGCGACACGCCTTTGGAGCGCATGTCCTCCACGGTCAAGTGCAAAAGCTTGCCGGCGATGCCTCTGCACCGGTGATCTTCCTCCGTATAGACGGCGCAGACGTTCGGCGACAGGTCCTTCCGGTCGTGGAAGTCGTTCTCGATGACGCCCATCCCGCCGACGATATCCTCCCCGTCCAGACAGAGATACCAGCCCATCTCGGTCTCACCTGAGAGATAGGCGTCCATACACGCCAGATAGGCTTCCTCCGGTACGCCCCATTTGCTGTGGAACCAGGCTGCAGCGCGCGCCTTCATATCGGGACGCTGCCGCAGCTCGATATAGCTGAGTTCCTCCATCATGATCGCTCCCCTTCTTCGTGCCGCTCCCACTCTCTGTGCAGGATCGCATATTGGATCGTGTTCTCATAAACAGGCTCCCCGTTCGCGTCTTTGACAAAGGACACGAATTCCAGGAACAGGCCCTCTCTCCTGGCGCCGAGCTTCTCGCAGAGCTTCTGGGAGGCGATGTTGGTGTCTTCGGTATACATGTAGACGCGCCGCGCGCCCATCGTCCGGAACAGAAGGTCCAGATAGGCCTGCGCCATCTCGTAGCCGTAGCCCTTGCGTTTATAGGCAGGATGGAGCATCCAGCAGGGCGAATAGGTATCCAGGTCCTCGCCGGAGGGATCTGTGCCCTCGGGCGCTGAAAAGATCTCCCCGATCACTTTCCCGTTCTCTTTCAGTTCAACGGCCAGATAGAGCCCGTCGTCGAGCCGTCTGGCCATCTCCGCTTCCGCGTCCTCGAGCGACGCCAGGCGCATATCCAGAAAGCAGTTCATCTCCGGGTCGTGGAGATATTCGAACACATCCGCTGCGTCAGATATCCGGAAAGGCCGCAGGATCAGCCGTTCTGTTTCGATCGTCAAGGTCATGCCTCCATCCGTTCTACGGGTATCGTATTCTAGGCAGTTATCGCTGCCATGGACAGTGTAGCACAGGTATACCGTTCCTTCAAGACCGTTCTGCCTGCGAAGCTGCATGTTCGATCGTCTGAAACCGAAAGTCCACTTCCCGGGGCGCTGGCGATGGCACTAGATAGAACGACCCCCGCCGATCGGCGGGGGTCGTTGATGTCGCTTCAGTTGTTCTCGGGCTTCATGGTCGGGAACAGGAGTACGTCGCGGATGGAGTCGCTGTTGGTGAGCAGCATCACCAGCCGGTCGATCCCAAAGCCAAGTCCGCCCGTGGGAGGCAGTCCGTATTCCAGCGCGTTGATGTAGTCATAGTCTACCTGGGCGCGGGTCGAGGGATCCAGCTTCCGGCGCTCTTGGACCTGGCGCTCGAAGCGTTCGCGCTGATCGATCGGATCGTTCAGCTCGGTGAAGGCGTTGCCGAACTCGGTGGCATTGATGAAGTACTCAAAACGGCCGGTGAAAGCGGGGTCTTCCGGCTTGCGCTTGGCGAGGGGACTGATCTCTACCGGATAATCGTAGATAAAGGTCGGCTGGATCAGATGCTCTTCCACGAAAGCGTCGAAGAACTCCGCCAGGATCGCGCCTCTGGTGGGGACCTCGGGCAGCTCCACCCCGTGCGCCTTGGCGCAGGCGATGGCCTCTTCGTCGGTCTTCCAGTCGTAATAGTCGACACCGGAATACTTCTTCACCGCTTCGACCATGGTCAGACGCTCCCAGTGGCCGATGTCGATCGTGTGGCCCTGGTAAGGGATCGTGAGCGTACCGCAGACTTTCATGGTCACGGTCTTCATCATGTCCTCCACCAGATCCATCATGCCGCCCAGATCGGTATAAGCCTGATAGAGCTCGATGGTGGTGAATTCGGGATTGTGCTTGGTGTCCATGCCCTCGTTGCGGAAGATACGGCCGACTTCATACACACGTTCCATACCGCCGACCACCAGACGCTTGAGATAGAGTTCCGTCTCGATACGCAGGACCATGTCGATGTCCAGTGCGTTGTGATGGGTATAGAAGGGGCGGGCGGAGGCGCCGATCTCAAAGGGCGTCAGGATCGGGGTATCCACTTCTACGAAGCCGCGGCCGTCCAGAAAAGCGCGCAGTTCCCGCAAGATACGGCTGCGCTTGAGAAAGGTCTCCTTGACGGAGGGGTCCATGATGAGATCCACATAGCGCTGGCGATAGCGCAGCTCACGGTCTGTCATGCCATGGAACTTCTCCGGCAGAGGCCGCAGGGACTTGGCAAGGAGCACTACGCTCTGCACATGGATGGAGATCTCCTCGGTCTTGGTCTTGAACACATAGCCGGTCACGCCGATGATATCGCCGATATCATACTTGCGGAAGTCCAGGAACTCCTGCTCGGAGACCGCATCGGAGCGGGTGTAGAGCTGGATCTGGCCCTGGTCGTCCTGGATATGGCAGAAGATGGCCTTGCCCATGCCGCGCTTGGACATGATGCGCCCTGCGACGGCAACGGTCTTGCCTTCAAAGCCTGCATAGTCGGACTTGATCTGCAGGGAGTAGGCGCTGCGGTCGAAACGCGTCTGACGGAAGGGGTCTCTACCCTGCTCTCGCAGAGAGCTCAACTTATCGCGGCGGACCTGCAGGATCTCGGAGAGTTCCTGCACCTCGCCGTTCCTCTGTTCGGTATTCTGGCTCATAACAGCCTCCGATGGTCAGTTCTTGACAGAGACGATCTCAAAGGCCAGATCGCCAGCGGGGGCGCTGATCGTGATCTTATCACCGGCACGGTGGCCGATCAGGCCCTTGCCCAGGGGGGAATCGTCGGAGATCCGTCCGGCCATGGGGTCTGCATCCTGGGATCCGACGATCGTATAGGTCTCGTCGATCTCGTCCTCCAGGTCGCGGATCACAACGACGCTGGACAGCGTCACGGTATCCTTGGGTGCGTCATGGTCGGCGTCGTCCACGATCTCCGCGTTCTCTACCAGGTCTCTCAGTTCTGCGATCTTGGAATAGAGCTTGCCCTGCTCGCTCTTGGCTTCGTCGTATTCGCTGTTCTCGGAGAGGTCGCCGTAACTGCGCGCTTCCTTGATCTGCTCGGCAACTTCCCTCGCACGCTCGGTCTCGAGATAGTGCAGCTCTTCCTCAAGCGCCTCTTTGCGCTCGCGGCTCATCTTGTATCTGTTGGAATTGGCCGGGTTCGCCATAAAACAGGTCTCCTTTTCCTCGGTGTTTCATTGTCAGGCTCGCTCGCAGGATACCTGGAGCCTTGCCATGGTCATAGATTATACTAAGCGAGCGGGCTGATGTCAACTCAAAAGTCGCAGCGCGGCCATGAGCTGTTCATCGTTGGAAGTGCTCGCGGTCCCGTCTTGCCCGCCGGTGGTGCCTTCTGTGGTACCGGTAGCGGAGGCGTCGCTGTTGAAGACGATCATGTCAGGGATGACGCCGCCGGCGATGGAGATGTCCACGCCGCTGGGCGTGAGATAGCTCTTGGTGGAGAGGCGGATGGCGCTGCCGTCAGAGAGCGGGATGGTCTCCTGCTTGCGGGTATTGCCGCTGGTCGGCTCGCCCATCAGCGTGGCCCAGCCCCATTCTTTCAGGACCGCCGCGCAGAGCTCCGCTTCCCGGAAGGTGCCGGAGTTGATCAGGACACAGGTCGGGATCTGCAGGTTGGTCGTGTCGGACTCCGTCACGACCTGGACGCCGTTCTTGTCCACCTCGGAAAAGAGCCGTCCGGCGGGAAGCAGATGATCCAGCAAGATCGCGATCTCATCGGGGAGCCCGCCCGGATTGTTGCGCAGATCCAGCACCAGCGCGTTCGCGTCCTGGCCGAGCAGGTATTCGATGGCGTCTACCGCAGCCTGCCCGCTGCCTGCCTCGAAGTTGTGGATCTGTACGTAGGCGGCCCCGGTCTTCTCCAGACGGTAGTTGACTGCGTTCGCGTTCAGGTTCGTGCAGTCGACCCGGATCTGTCCCTGCCCGTTGCTGATCTCCAGGACGAACTCGGTGTTCAGCTTGGAACGGATCAGCGTACGCACACCGTCGGTGGTGTAGCCGGTCAGTTTCTCCCCGTCCACCGCTGTGATGAGCATACCGGAACTGAGACCGGCCTGGGCGGCGGGTGAACTGGGATACACGGAAATCACCTGAAAACCGCCGGCGGTCTCGTCTTTGACCAGAGAGATGCCGATATCGGCGTAGTCGTTCGCGGTAGACAGCTGATAGGCGCGATATTCATCGGCGGTCATGAAGTAGCTCCAGGGATCGCCCAGCCCGTTCACCATGGCCGCGGCTGCAGAGTCCGCCATGGCGCTGCGGTCGACAGGGTCGATGAAGTGTTCTTCCACTACGTCTTTGATCTCGATGTAGCGCATCGCTTCCGCATAGTCTTCATCGCCGCCGACCTGCTTCAACATGGAGTTGCGTGTCATCAGGTATGTGGTCACGCCCACGAGGGCGCAGAAGATCAACACGAATTTCAGCGGGATGCCCAGATTGAACAGCCGTTTGAACAGACGCCCGATACCGATGAAAAGTCTTCTGAAAAGATCGCCCATAGGATCGCTCCTTTTCTTTTAGTTTGATAAGATCCCCGTCGCATGGCGTTGCCGGGCAGTAAGGATACTGCCCGGCACATCATATCTTTACGCGGGTACGGGTCAATTCCCGGCGTCAGGCGCGTAGGTCAGCCCGGAGAAACCGGCCACGGCCTCGGGGTCAAGACAAGTGCTCCCCTGCCGGATCTCAAAATGGAGATGCGGGCCGGTCGCCCAGCCGGTATCGCCCACATAGCCGATCGTCTGTCCCTGGGACACGGACTGACCGT
>JAFZOC010000141.1 GCA_017550765.1 Oscillospiraceae bacterium | reverse complement strand
GCCCCACAGCCTCACCTTCCCGCGCACCACGCCGGAGGAGGCCCAGGAGCGGATCGACCGCAAGGCCATGGAGGTGGGCGGCGCGGCCCGGGCCATGCAGCGCAAAGAGAAGGCGCCCCCACGGAACGGCTTCTTCGCCCTGGAGAGCAAGGCCTTCTCCGGGATGCACGCCAAGCAGGCCAAGCAGTTCTATGTCACCGACGCCTGTGTGAGCTGCGGCACCTGCGAGCGCATCTGCCCCCGCGGCAACATCCGCCTGGTGGACGGCAGGCCCAGCTTCGGCACGGACTGCATCGGCTGCCTGGGCTGCGTGCAGTATTGCCCCAAGGAGGCCATCAACGTGGGCAAGATCACCGAGAAGCGGGAGCGTTATCCTGCCCGCCGCATCAGCGCGGAGGAACTGACGCAGAAGATCATCCACATCGACTGATATCCTTGTCCGGGACCGCAGGGCGCAGCGCCTGCCCCGGGATGAGACTGGAGGAGCTGTACCATGACCGACATCACCGCCATCGGCGAGATCCTGATAGACCTGACCCGCTCCGGCGTCAATGACCAGGGCGTGCCCCGCTTCGACGCCTGTCCGGGCGGCGCGCCGGCGAACCTGGCCGTGGCCGCGTCCCGCCTGGGCGCGCGGACCGCGTTCATCGGCCGCGTGGGGCGGGACAGTTTCGGCGCGTCCCTGCGCCGCACCCTGGAGCAGAACGGCGTGGACGTCACCGGGCTGTCCGTCGATCCGGTGCAGCGCACCACGCTGGCCGTGGTGGATCTGGACGACAGCGGCGAGCGGAGCTTCAGCTTCTACCGGGACCCCAGCGCCGACGTGGCCCTGCGTCCCGAGGACGTGCCCGCAGAGCTGCTGGGGCAGACCCGGGTGCTGCATTTCGGCAGCGTGAGCCTCACCGCCGAGCCCAGCCGCAGCGCGACGCTCCGGGCGGTCCGGACCGCGAAGGAGCAGGGCGCCTGGATCAGCTACGACCCCAACTACCGCGCCAGCCTCTGGCCGGACGAGGGGACCGCCCTCCGGCAGATGCTGGAGCCGCTGCCCCTGGTGGACGTGCTGAAGGTCTCCGACGAGGAGCTGGAGCTGCTGACGGGCTGCCGGGACCTGGCCCAAGGCGCGGCGCGCCTGGCGGAGCTGGGCGATATCCGCCTGGTGCTGGTCACCTGCGGCGCCGACGGGGCCTTCTATCACTACGGGGAGCGGACCGGGCGCGTGCCCGGCGTCAAGGTCGCCGTGGGCGACACCAACGGGGCCGGCGACACCTTCTTCGGCGCGGCCCTCTCGAAACTGGCCCGGCGGGAGAGCCTGGACGACCTGCGCGTGGAGGAACTGGAGCAGATCCTGGCTTTCGCCAACAGGGCCGCGTCCATCACCACCAGCCGCCACGGGGCGATCCCCGCCATGCCCACCCTGGAGGAGATGGAGGGCTGACCGGCCGCCACCGCGCCATAGACAGGCCAAAGGCAGACAGGCCGCTGGCCCATCGACAGAAAGATCCCGGCGTCGAAGACGCCGGGATCTTTTCATCTCCTGGACGCAGCGGGGCGGGCGCTGCGCGCGCCGGGCCGGCTCACGCCCTGGGCAGCCGCGCCAGGATGGCGTCCAGCAGGGCGTCGGCAGCGGCGTCCTTCGACATCAGCGGCAGCTCCGTCTCGCCGTCGGCGGTGATGAGGGTGAGGACGTTGGTGTCCACGCCGAAGCCGGCCCCCTCCACCTTCACATTGTTGGCGGCGATCATATCCAGGCTCTTGCGCTGCAGCTTCGCCCGGGAGTTCTCGATCAGGTGCTCCGTCTCCATGGAGAAGCCGCAGAGGAACTGGCCGGGCTGCCGGCTCGCTCCCAGCGTGCCCAGGATGTCCCGGGTGCGCTCCAGGGGAATGGAGAGGTCCCCGTCCTTTTTCTTGATCTTCTCGTCGGCCACGGCAGCGGGGCGATAGTCGGCCACGGCGGCGGCCTTGATGATGATGTCCATGTCCGGCGCCCGGGCGGTCACCGCCTCGAACATCTCCTGGGCGGTCTCCACGTCCAGGATCTCCATATAGCCCGGGCGGGGCAGCGCGGTGGGCCCGGAGACCAGGACGACCTCTGCGCCGCGGCGGGCGGCGGCGCGGGCGATGGCGTAGCCCATGCGGCCGTAGGAGCGGTTGGTGAGATAGCGGACCGGGTCCAGGGGCTCCCGGGTGGGGCCGGCGGTGACCAGGACACGCTTGCCCAGAAGGTCCTTCTCATGGGCGACGGCGTGCAGGCAGGTCTCCAGCAGTTCCTCCGGCTCCGGGAGCTTGCCCTTGCCCACAGCGCCGCAGGCCAGTCTGCCGGTGGCGGGCTCCACCACCTCCCAGCCGTAGCGGCGGAGGATCGCCAGGTTGTCCTGGGTCACGGGGTTGGCATACATGTTGGTGTTCATGGCCGGGGCGACGATCTTCGGGCAGGTGCAGGCCAGCACGGTGGTGGTGAGCATGTCGTCCGCCAGACCGTGGGCCAGCTTCGCGATGACGTTGGCCGTGGCCGGGGCGATGATCACCAGGTCCGCCCGGTCCGCCACGGCGATGTGCTCCACGCTGTGCCGGAAGTTCCGGTCGAAGGTGTCCGTCAGCGCTCTTTGCCCGGTGAGCTGCTCGAAGGTGAGGGGCGCGACGAACTTCGTGGCGTTCTCGGTCATGATGACCTGCACTGTGGCGTGCTGCTTGACCAGGGCGGAGGCCAGGGCCGCCGCCTTGTAGCAGGCGATGCCGCCGGTGACGCCCAGGACGATGGTCTTTCCCTTGAGCATGGAACTTTCCTCCTTGCAGATCGTCTTAAGGGAGCGCGGCCGCAGAGGGCGCGCAGGCCGGGAACGGCCTTGACCCTACTATATCACAAACGACCGGAACTGCAAGCGAAAAAGCGGGGCCTTTTCCGGAAGATGCTCCAAAGATCTGTTGCATTCCGCACGCCGTTGTGATATGCTCCCCTTGGCAGCGCAGAGCGTCGTCCCTTGTACCCGCCGTGGACAGGAGGACACCGCACCGCCGGCGCCGCCGTATCCCGACGCAGCGTATCCGGCAGAGGACGGAACGCGAGCAAGGAGGAACTTCATATGGAAAAAAGAGCGTATGCCCCCGCTTTCGACGCGCGCACCATCGCCGAGTATGCCATCTTCATCGCGATCATCTTCGTGATGCGGATCACAGGCCTGTCCCGGATCCCGGTGGGCCCCCTGGTGATGACCCTCACCATGGTCCCCATCGCGATCGGAGCCATGCTGCTGGGACCTCTCGGCGGCGCGATCCTGGGGGCCGTCTTCGGCTTCACCAGTCTGTATGACGCCATGACCGGGGCGTCTGCCATGACTGGGTTTTTCTTTCAGATCAGCCCCTTCCACACCGTCGTGCTGTGCGTGGGCACCCGCATCCTGGTGGGCGCGCTGACCGGCTGGCTCTTCCAGCTGCTGAAAGCCCTGGACAGGAAGCGCATCTGGTGCTATTTCGCCGGCGGGCTCCTGGCCCCCATGCTGAACACCATCCTCTTCATGGGCTACATCGTGCTGGTGTTCTACCAGTCGGACTTCGTGCAGAAGACCGCCGATAAGATCGGCGCCACGGGACCTCTGATGTTCGTGATCCTGCTGGTGGGCGTACAGGGCCTGATCGAGTGGCTCACGGGCTGCGTGATCGGCGGCGGCGTGGCCAAGGCCGTGGCCCACGCGCTGAAGCGGGACTGAACGGACAGGGAGGAAGAGATATGATCTTAGCCATCGACGTCGGCAACACCAACATCGTCCTGGGCGCGATCCAGGACGGCAGACAGATCTTCTCCGCGCGGCTGGCCAGCGACCGGAACAAGACCTTCGACCAGTACGCCCTGGATATCCAGGGCATCCTCACCATGCACAAGATCGACCCCGCTCAGATCGAGGGGGGCATCCTCTCCTCGGTGGTGCCCTATCTGCAGACCGTGATCCCCCAGGCGGTGAAGCTGCTGACGGGCGTGGACCTGATGGTGGTGGGCCCCGGCATCAAGACCGGGCTCAACATCCGCATGGACGACCCCGGCACCGTGGGCAGCGACCTGATCGTGGCTGCCGTGGCCGCCCGGGCCAAGTATCCCGCCCCCATCGCCATCGTGGACATGGGCACCGCCACCACCGTCTCCGTGGTGGCGGAGAACGGCGCCTACGTCGGCGGCATGATCATCCCCGGCCTCTGGGTCTCCGTGAACGCGCTGTCCGCCAAGGCCGCCCAGCTGCCCTACATCGACCTGGCGGGCCCCGCCAAGCTCCTGGGCACCAACACCGTGGACTGCATGCGCTCCGGCGCCGTCATCGGCTGCGCCGCCATGCTGGACGGGATCGTCGACCGGCTGGAGAAGGAGCTGGGCAAGCCCGTCAGCGCCGTTCTCACCGGCGGCGTCAGCCCCCTGATCGTGCCCCACTGCCAGCACAAGTTCCATCTGGAGCCGGATATCCTCATCGACGGCCTGCAGATCCTCTACGAGAAGAATACCCCCGTCAAGGCGGAGCGATAGGATAAAGGCGAAGAAATAGAGAAACGAATAATCGTTTTTTGTATGGCAGAATCAGGTACTGCAGGGTAATGGAACTTTTCGGCCTTAAGAAGATAGAGGAGAGATTGAAGTGAGAAGAAAGTGTATTATTCTCATCCTTTTCGTGTGCTTATCAGTTTTGGTAACAGGATGTAAGACTGCTCATAATGTTGAAGGCCGTAGTTTTACTGCCACGATTGATGGAGTTGAGATAAAAGGAGAGTATTCAGGGACGATAGAAAAAGGTGTGCCCAATGGGCAAGGCACTTTTTATGCGCAATACGAGGACGGATCAGCCATCTCTCTGTCGGGACAATGGATAAATGGCGACTGTGACTCGACTCCCATTGTGTCAGACTGTCCGTATGTCTATGAGTACGATGGAAATAAACTCGAAGGTGTCTTTAGTGGAGAGATTGCGAACTGGGCACCGAACGGAGAAGGGTCATTTTCCTATTCACATGAGGATGAATACTTTGACTACAACGGATCGTGGAGAGATGGAAAATTCTCGGGAAAAGGCCATCTATCTTCCAACATATTCGTTGTTCATTTCATGGAATTTGACAGGAAAGGAACTGTTGATGGAGATACAGAAGATGGCCTGATTTCTGGCCAAGGAACGTTTACTGCGGTCAATAGTGATGGGATTGAATATACATATACGGGGGAATGGAAGAATAGTCTTTTTGATGGACAGGGCAAAGCAGTTTTCGAAGGTGGTGAATTCTACGAGAGCATAGGGACTTATACCCAAGGAGAGTTTACTCCGACGGTTTATGAGTATTTCGAAAGTGTTTCGACTGTACCTGACGCTCAGTTCTCAATCACGGAAAATGCCTGTGCATTCCTGCAGGAGTACCCCGAAGCTTTCTTGACTAACAGTGTTCCTGACAATGTTGAGTTTGTAAAAGATTTCAATTTCTTGGATTTTGCGAAGAATCCACGCCCTTATGGGGACAAGCTGATAAAAGTGGATCTGACCATCGTGCAGATTTTTGAATATGAAGAGTACGGAAGAGAAATCACAAGCTTTGTTGCTAGTGATGCCAACTTCCATTACTATCGTGGATATATGTTTGGATACTCTACAGGAATATATGAGGGGACGAACATAACGATGGTCGCACTTCCCATTTCATATTTTGCATATCAGAACCTGATTGGCGGTCAAACATATGCGATAGCATGTGTAGCCATAACAATTGAGAAGAGGTAATAAAACGTATTGATTGCTAAGACGGAGTGATAGGAGAGACGACGAACTGCCCGACAGACCGAAACGGAGACATGGATATGCGGAGGATGCTCTGGCATGAACAGGACGCCCGGATGGCGCAGGGCATGTCGGAAGCATGGTCAATGTGGCTTTCAGGCGTGGGTAGATTCCTCGCAAATCCTGCCCGGACATAGGCGTCAAAAATACTTCGGCTTCTGTAAAGCCACAGATAGAAACTTCCGAAAGGATTATTTTTTCGCATATTTCGCACGCGAAGAGAGGCCATCATCCCCTTTCGTACGTTATCCGTGCAATCGAAAACGATACCGGTCTCTGTATTGCCTTAG
>JAFZOC010000140.1 GCA_017550765.1 Oscillospiraceae bacterium | reverse complement strand
GTCTCCGCTGGAGGTCTCGATGCGCAGTTCCCGGAGCGTGGCGGCGCTGAGACGGATCTCGCCGCTGACGGCCTGCAGCTGGGTCTTCCCAGCCTGCAGCTCGGAGAGCCGCTGGTCGCCGCTGGAACTGGTCACGCTCAGGTCTCCGCAGTTGCAGGCATAGAGCTCGACCTCACCGCTGACGGTATCGATCCGGACGCCGTTGGTGCGCAGTTGGAACAGATATACATCGCCGCTGGAGCTGGACAGCTCCAGGTCGCCGGTCTCCGTATCCTGGACCCGGATCTCTCCGCTGGTGCTCTTGAGCTTGGCCTGGTCCCAGGAGGGGCCGCTCTGCACGTCGATCGAGCCGCTGGAGGTCTCCACTTGCAGGGTCTTGTACTGCGCTTCGGGCAGATAGACCCGCACCGGGGGAGTCTCGTAGTGGAGGATGAAGGAGCTCGTGCCCTTGTCCTCCTGCAGGAGGACCTTCAGTACGCCGTCCTCTACGCGCACATGGTAGCTGCGCGTGTCGCTCTCGCCGCAGACGACGCGGCAGGTCCCGTCATCCGAGGGGCAGATCTTCACATCCGCGCTGGCATCCGACACGGTCACGCTGCGGAAGGGCTCGGTGATGGTATAGGTCTTTTCCTCGGCGCGGACGATGGCGCCGTGCTCGTACAAGTTCTGCTCCAGCGCTTCGCCGTTGCGGATGCCGGAGACCAGCATCAGGGAGATGCCCGCCACGATGAGGGCGATCGAGACGATCAGCCAGACGCGGCCTTTGTTCGCGTTCATGCTTTTTCCTCCTTTTTGATCAGCAGGGACTTCACGCCCCGCACGACAGCTGTGAAGAGACGGATGGTGAGACGGGCGGCGCCTACGACGACGAAGCCCAGCAAGATCGCGACGCCGGCGATCACCAGCGCGCCGCCGCCGAAGAGCAGCGCGACCGGCAGGCCCAGCTTGAACACGGAGAAGAGCGCGCCGATCGTGACGCCCAGGGCGGTGAGCGCCAGAGCCAGCACCACAGCGGCCAGGGACAGGACGATCGCCCACAGCACTACGAAGAAGGACAGGACCAGCGCCCCGGCAGCCAGCAGCAGCGGCAGCCAGAGCGGCGCGCCCAGGACCAGCAGGACGATCTCCGGGGCGCTGAGCTTCCCGGCGGACCTCGCCCGGGCCTTGACCAGCTTGGGGATGGGCATATCCATGAGGATCGCCCGGGCGGCGGCCTCGGGGCTCTCCAGAGAGGCCACGGCCTCCTCTTCCGTCATGCCGTCCTCCATCCGGTCCTCGATACACTCCTGATAAAAAGCCAGGGAGCGCTCGATATCTTCGGGCGGCAAGGCGCTCAGATACCTGCGCACCAGCGCAAGATACTGCTCTTTCTTCATTGCTCCTCTCCTCTCACAACGAAACGATAGATGGCCAGCAGTTCCTTCCATTCCTCCCGAAAGGACGCGAGCCTCTCCAGGCCCCGGCGGGTGATGGCATAGTATTTTCGCAGCCGCCCGTTGTGCTCCGCCGTTCGCACGGTGAGACACTGGGCCGCTTCCAGGCGCCGGAGGATGGGATAAAGGGTGGACTCGGAGAGCTCTACATAGGGCTTCATGTCCTTGAGCATCTGATAGCCGTAGGACTCCCCGTCTTTGATCGCGGCCAGGACGCAGGCGTCCAGCATGCCGCGCTTGAGTTGGATATCCATACGATACCTCCCTTCGCACAATACTATAGCACGCATAGTATTGTGCGTCAAGAGGTATTTGAGCCTGACCTATGAATATTTAGTGAACAAAAAAGCTCCCCGGGACGGGGAGCGTGGAAAAGCGGAGGAGAGGATCCGAGAGGGCGGATCGGGGAACGCAGGATCCGGGACCCGGCGGGGAGAGGGCGGGAACGGCCGGGCTGCGGGCCGGATCTGAGGACCGGGTCTGCGGGCCGGATCTGCGGACCGGAGTTGAGGACCGGGTCTGCGGGCCGGATCTGAGGATCGGAGATGATGCCTTGAAGACTGTGGGACTATGCTCGCTTCCTCTTGACCAGGTCGTTCAGCTGCATCAGGGCCCGGACCGCGCCGTAGGCGTGGGCGTCGGTCAGACGCAGCAGCAGACGATGCTGGATGGGGAGCTGGGACAGATAAGGGCTCTCCCGCCAGTGAGGGAACTTCCGGTCCAGGTCTTCCAGCAGCTGGGGAAGGAGCGGGGAGCGAGGATCGGCCAGGGCTACCCGGACCGTGGCGGCCAGGAGCTGGTGCTTCACGGCCAGCAGTTCCAGCTCCCGCGCATAGCGGTCGAAGGCGCCCTGCCGGCGATAGTCCTCCAGCACCAGGTCCAGGGCGGTGACGATCTCGGCGTTGCGGGAGGGGTCCTTGGCCCGGGTGATGGAGCCGCTGCGCTGCAGATAGCGGAGCCAGGGCCGGGGGACAGCCTCCGCCTGTCTGGCGCGGAGATACAGCCGGGGACTGGTGGCCAGATCCTCGAACCAGAGCTTCTCCGGGAAACGGACGCCTCCCTCCGTGAAGAGGCTGCGCCGCCAGAGCTTGTTGCAGGCGCTGGGCAGCTCGAAGACCAGCTGGGGGCACACGGCCAGCGAGAAGGGGCCTTGACGGCTGCAGCCGGTCTGGTAGCTGAGGACGCGGCCGCTCTCGTCCACACAGACGTAGTCGAAGAACAGGATGTCCGCGTCCCGGTCCAGGGCCTGGAGCATCTCCTCCAGAGCGCCGGGTGATAGCGTGTCGTCGCTGTCCAGGAAGAGAAGGTATTCGCCCCGGGCCGCTTCGATGCCGGTGTACCGGGCGCCGCCCAGACCGCGGTTGGCCTGGTGGATCGTCCGGATGCGCTCCGGATAGCGGCGGGCATATTCGTCGGCGATCTCCCCGGAGCGGTCGGGGGAGCCGTCGTCCACGCAGACGATCTCATAGTCCTCTTGCGCGGGCAGGAGCACAGACTCCAGGCAGGCGGCGAGGTAGTCTTCGACCCCGTAGATGGGGATGATGATGCTCAGTTTCGTCATGGCGTACCTCCCGGTCCGGATCGTCTTCGCGATACGATCAGTATTATAGCACAGGAGGAGGGCGCGTTCAAGGACAGAAAACAGTTGCCTGATCCGGAGCCGTGGTGTATAATATATAAAGTTTTGAGCCGGGGGGCTCTCTGCCTGCAGAGGGAGGGCCTCCGCGAAGGGACGATGACGACGAGCGGCTGCGGCCGCAGTCTGGAGATGATATGTTTATGGATGAAAAGAAAGAAACGACAAAGGAAAAGAAGGAACTGACCAAGGAGGAACGCGCCGCCCGACGCTGGGCCGACGTCTACGACTGGATCCAGAGCCTGATGGCTGCGCTGATCTTCTGCGTGGTGCTGTTCTCCTTCTTCGTGCGACTGATCGATGTCAACGGCCCCTCTATGAACCCCACGCTGTACGAGGGGGACAAGCTGCTGGTGTCCGATCTGTTCTATAAGCCCAAGGCAGGGGACGTCGTCATCTTCAAGACCGACAACTACGACCCCGAGAAGGCGCTGGTGAAGCGCATCGTGGCCACCGAGGGCCAGGAGATCAACATCGACTTCGAGAACGGCATCGTCTATGTGGACGGACAGCCTCTGGAAGAGAGCTATGTGGCGGAGCCCATCCACTCCAAGCTGGACTTCATCGGGCCCAAGACCGTGCCCGAGGGCTGCGTCTTCGTCCTGGGGGACAACCGCAACTCCTCCCGCGACAGCCGCTATTCCATGATCGGCATGGTGGACGAACGGATGATCCTGGGCCGGGCCTATGCGGTGGTCTATCCCTTCAACGTGATCCGGTGGGTGAAGTGATGGAGCAGTCCCCCTATGAGAAAATGAACATCCAGTGGTTCCCCGGACATATGACCAAGGCCCAGCGCAGCATCGAGCAGGATCTGAAGCTGGTGGACGCGGTCTGCGAACTGCTGGACGCCCGGATCCCTCGTTCCAGCAGCAACCCGGACATCGACCGCCTGGCGGGCGACAAGCCCAGGCTCCTGATCCTCAATCGGACGGACCTGGCGGACCCCGCGGTCACGGCCCGCTGGCGGCGCTATTTCGAGGC